>JBNKLH010000052.1:0-7343 GCA_050292255.1 Candidatus Altimarinota bacterium
ATTTTTGAGGATAATGTTATCACTATCAGCAAAAATCTTTGATACAAACTTATCATTGAGTGTCACTCGGTACAAAAAGTCGTCTTTTGACATGAGTGAGTATTTCAATTGTTTATTCGGGAAGTAGTCCTCAAGGAATTTTTCGAGATCTGCTTTGTTGAGCGTTCCTACCAAAAAGAGATCAATATCAGACGCATCGTTTCCTACGAACTGTCCGG
This sequence comes from Candidatus Altimarinota bacterium, assembly GCA_050292255.1. GTDB lineage: Bacteria > Patescibacteriota > Gracilibacteria > UBA4473 > UBA4473 > JBNKLH01. The sequence continues at coordinate 219 of JBNKLH010000052.1, forward strand.
TTAGAACAAAGAGATCAATATCTCCTAATTTGGAAACTTTCTTTAAGATATCATCATTTTCTTTTTGTGTTTTTCGAATGATAGAGGTCAATTCGTGTAACAATGGGAAATGAGGATTGATTCGGTAGTATTTTTTTCGATTTCGTTCTGTTGATTTCAACATTCCGATTTTTTCGAGGTTTTCGAGCTCTCGTCGGAGAGAGTTTATTTGTTCATCCAATACATGGGTAAGTTCCCGGATAAAGAATTCATCGTCTGGATTCAACAAAAACTGTTGAAATAGTTTGACCCGCGCTCCGGAACCGAACATTTTCTTGAGCATTTTTTGTGAACAAAATCAGCTTGTACACAAAACGTAGTCAATTTTGCACATTTTGTCAAAACTTTTTTGTCATTAAATACGTGAATCCTTTCTACAAGCGGAAATCTTTGAAACAAAATTATACACGTGAACCGTTTTTTTTCTCACCTATGAACTATTATTTTGTTCAAAAAGTAAAAAAAATATAATACAAAAAAACTCCTTTTGAATGAATCAAGAGGAGCTTTTCATAGTATCTAAATGGATATGCAATTCTTTAGAAAGAATCTCCGTAATCGTTTTTCTTTTTTGTGAAAGAAAGAGCGAGTGCGAATCCCCCCAAGAATCCCAAGAAGAACATGAGAACAAAGGGTGCGAAAAGTGATCGAGTGGTATCACTGAATAAGATCGCTACTTCAGAGTAAATGGCGATGTTTTGGAACGAAAAGATGAGTCCCAAAAGAGTCGTCAGACCGAAAACGATAAGAAAGAATTTTTTCATTTCCTCTAAAGGATAACTCCGTCCAAGAATTTGTCAATTTTGGCATCAACAATAGCCTTTCCGAGATATCGTTTGGCTTCTTCTGGTGGAAATTGTTTGAGTCGGGCTTCGATAGTAGCCATCTCATCCTTATTGAGTTCGATGTTTTCCTGGTCGATCAATTGATTTAGTCCAAGGAACACCTTGAGATCTTCATTGGCTTGTTCTTTGAATTCTTTTTTGAGGGCTTCTTCGTTTTTTCCAATAGCTTTCCAGAAGCTTTCAGGGTCGTGTTGGTATTGTGGTGAGTTTTTGAGGTTTTCCAATCGGCTCTCTACTTCACTTTCAATCCATGATTCTGGTAATTCTGTTTTTACGTATTTTGCGAACTTTTCAGAGTATTCTTGTTGTTTTTTCTTTTTTTCACTGTTGGTTTTGTTTCCAGTAATAACTTTTTTGATATGGTCTTTGAATTCAGGGATTTTTTGGTTTTCCCCCGTTATTTTTTTGATGTCTTCTTCGGTAATGTTTTTGCTAGAAATTTCTTCTACTTTGTGGAGTTTGACGGTGAATGGAACGGTTTTTCCGGCCAAATCTTTCCCATGGTAATCTTTTGGGAATTTTACTTTTATAATCTTTTCTTCTCCTGGTTTCATCCCTTCAATTCCATCTTCTAGGTCTTGGAGAAAGTGGTTAAATCCGAGTCGGAATGGGTGCCCCTTTCCTTCTGTGTTTGGGATAACTTTTCCGTCTTTGTCTTTTCCCGCAAAATCTACGGTTACGAGATCTTTCTTTGCGGCCGCTCGTTTTACTTCTTTTCCCAGTTGAGAATCTGTCATAAGCGTTTCGAGTACATCCTCTACTTCTTGGTCTGTGACCTCTACTTTTAGTTTCTCAATTTTGATCTTTTTGTAGTCCCCAAGCGATACTTCTGGGTAAACCTCTACTTCGACTTCTACCTCAAGAGGTTTCTTTTTGAAGTCTTTGACATCTACTTTTGGAGGTTGAACAGGCTTAATGGCCTCTTTTTCGATAAATTCTTTGTAGGCTTCTTCAATGGCTCCGTTCATAGCTTCGTAGGAAATCCGTTCGATTCCAATACTACTAAGAACAACTTCGTCAGGAGCATGTCCTTTTCGGAATCCTTTTACAGAAACGTGTTTTCGGAAGTCTTCAATCGTCTTTTTGTGAGACTTTTTGATCGCTTCTTCGGGAATTGATAACGTGAATGATACTCGTGATCCAGAGAGTTTTTTTAGTGCTGTCATAGCGAAAGTGATTAAGTATTTCCGTCGAATTGTAACGAAATATCCCCTCCTCGCAAGGTGAAATAAGATGTAATAATTAAGTTTTCATTAAACCTGTGTTTTGACAAATAAGAGACCTGAAGAAAGTATAGAGTGTATGAAGAATTGGCTTGTTAGTCTGGTAATGACAATTGCATTATTTACCTCTTTTGAGGGAGTTTTTTCTTCTGGGAACGTATGGAAATATGAAACGATTTCTAATGTGCTTAGTAATCAATATCTACAATCAAAAAATGGAGAGGTTTTGAAAATAGCGGGCATCACAGGTATGGACCTCGACTTCCCTACTCGTCAGGATCAGCCATATGTGCGACCGGTTTTTTGGATATTGAAAAATCTTTTAAAAGGTGAAAAAGTTCGGATTCTCCGCGAAGGAATTGCTCATCATATAAAGATCAAACCTGGTGAAAAGTGGGTTTTATTATCAGAATGGTTGCTTGAGAATGGATACGGACACTACTCCCCTGTTCTTCATAAGACGATAAATCCTAAATTACAAAAGGCCGAACTTTCTGCGCAGCAAAACAAGCGTGGAATTTGGGGAAAAACAGAATTTAAAAAATCTATCTCTAAATTGAGAGAAAATGCAAGTGTCATGACGCATGAATTTCAACAAAAATATGGACATTTATCGGCACCAATTTCTTCTGTGGTCGTGAAAAGAGTGATTTCTGGAAATGAAATAGGGCTTGAGAATGGGGCTCGAGTAAAACTTTTAGGAGTACGAGTCCCCTCTTTTGATGATTCGAGAAAGGCATATGCGTGTTTTGGAGAACAGGCTCAGAAATATTTAGAATACTTACTGTTGGGAAGAGAAGTAATGCTCGAACGAGATATTACCGACAGAGATGAAAAACGTCGGTTTCTTCGTTATGTGAAAATACCGGGAGACCCAAATTATTTACATTCAGAGATACATATTAATAAGGAGTTGGTGAGAAATGGATATGCGAAAAGTTATTGGCCGAATGATATTGATAAGAAATATAGAGAAGAATTTAATGCGCTTCAGGATCTTGCTTATCAGGAAATGAATGGAGCGTGGGGCTATTGTCTATCTCAAATTGTAAATCCAGCTCGAGAAGAAAAGGTGCTTGTGTATGACGAGGATTGTCCGATCAAGGCAAATATCTCGAAAGGAAAATATACCTATCACACGCCGGAAAGTGGATGGTATAAGCGTATTAAACCAGAACGTTGTTTCGTGTCGGAATCAGATGCTGAAGAGGCGGGATTTGTGAAGGTTAAATAAGATTGTATGCTTTTGCGATAATAAAGAGGGCAAAGAGGATGTATCCAATAATAAGGAACCAACTCTTCTTCTTTCCGATACCTTTTCCAAAGTAGAAAATGGCAACAGCCAGAATGGTGAGAATCAGTAATATGATTCGCAGATCAGTGACATTTTGGAGCGTTTCTGTGGGCATAGAAATCGGTCCATAAACGATGGTATAGACAAAAAGAGGAAGCCCGAGCGCGAAGGAAATATCAAAAATATTACTTCCGAGTGCGTTTGATACCGCGTCATCGTAATTCCCCTTTTTTGCATCTTTTACAGACAATATTGTGTCCGGAACACTACTGGCTGCGGCCGCTAAAATAACAGCTACAAAGTACCCTTCTACACCAATGGAATATCCGAAATGTTCACATCCGTATACAAGCGCATAACAGGCAATCGCGATAACCACTGCACTCACAATAAGTAATTTCCAGGATCGTTTGAAGCTTAAAACCTTTCCGCCCAAAAGAGCTGCTTCGAGATCAAGACGAAGAAAGGCTAAAAGTTTATGTCCATCATAGGGATGCGGTTCGTGCTCTTCTCTTTCTTCCGGGTTTCCGTCCATTTTATAAATCATAAAGAGCGCATAGGCGGCATAGAAACTCATCAAGATAACTCCGTGCCACCATTGGAGCGTTTCTCCTAATATGAAGATAAGGAGGATGCTGATTGCAATAAGTGCAATTCCATCTCGGAGAATTACTTTTTTGGAGACTTTTACAAAAGGAATCTTAAAAATCTTTAGTGCGGCAAAGATGCTGAGAGCAGGAATGATCATACTATTGAAAAGTGCGCTTCCGGCAGTCGTCCCGATCCCTCCGGCAAATCCACTGGTGTCTTGGAAAAAGAAAAGGAAAACGGCGGTCGTTAGGAGCTCGGGTAAAGAGCTTCCGATAGCGTTGATGGTGGCGCCCTTTACTCCGTCGGATAATCGGTGTCCCAGATAATCAGCTGCGACTTCAAACCCATCACAAGCCTTGGCGATCACCCATGTAGAGGCTCCAATAATCCCAAGAGAAACGAGAATTCCTAGTACATTCATTTCTAAAAAAAGAAAAGTCTTTCGTATTGTAGCAGGAGAAAACCTTTCCTTAAATCAAAAAAATAGTACTATCCACAAGGTCTATCTATTATCAACTATGAAATACACACAGACATTATTGAAAACATCGAAAGAAACTCCTGCAGGAGAAGATGCACGAAATGCACAACTCTTGATCCGAGGAGGATACGTCAAAAAAGAAATGGCAGGAGTATACTCCTATTTGCCATTGGGATTGAAAGTGTTGCGAAAGATCGAGTCTGTCGTGCGAGAAGAAATGGACGCGGTGGGATGTAATGAGTTGTTGATGCCAGCATTATCAAAGAAAGAAAATTGGGAAAAAACGGGACGATGGGATATGCCGATTCTCTATAAAATGGAAATGGCAACGGGGACAGAAGTGGCCCTTCACCCAACGCATGAAGAAACCGTAACTCCCCTCACTCAGCTCTTTTGTAGTTCTCCAAAAGACTTTCCAAAAGCGGTGTACCAAGTTCAAAACAAATTCCGAAATGAACCACGGGCGAAGTCTGGATTGCTTCGTGGACGAGAATTTCTCATGAAAGATGCCTACTCATTTCATCTCGATCAAGAGTGTTTTGAGAAATATTACGATGTAATGACAAATGCATATGTTCGAGTCTTTGAGAGACTTGGGTTGGGAGATATTACCAAAATTGTAGCGGCGTCCGGAGGAGACTTTTCTGAATTCTCACACGAGTTTCAAACTATTTGTGAGATTGGAGAGGATGAAATTTTTTACATTCCAAGCGAAGATAGATACCTCAACCGAGAGATCACGCCGTCCAAAGCTCCGGCCCCAAAGAACGCAGATAGTGAGATGAAACCTATGGAAGAAGTCTTTGGAGAAGGTGTTATTGGCGTAGAAGACTTGTGTAAACATTTGGGAGTAAATCTCGAACAACCGACGAAAACAATCCTTTTTGAAGATGAAAATGGAAATGTGATCGCCGCGGCTATCCGAGGAACGTATGAAATTGATACGCACAAATTGAAAAAAATCGCGGGATGCAAATCTCTCGAACTGGCTTCAGAGGAAACCGTAAAACGTGTTACAAAGGCAGAAGTCGGATATGCGGGGATGCTCAACCTACCGGATGAGGTCCGAAAATTCTGGGATGATTCTTGTGAAGGACGGATCAACTTTGAGATGGGAGCGAACCGAACCAATTATCACAATATCAATGTAAACTTCGGGCGAGACATTGAAGAGCCAGAGCAATTCTATGATTTCAAAGTGGCACAAAAAGGAGATTTTTATCCGAAAACCGGAGAGAAATACGAAGTCTTTAACGCGATTGAAGTCGGGAATATCTTCCCGCTGGGAAATAAATTCTCTTCGGCTTTCAACTTCAAATTCGAAGGAAAAGACATTGTTATGGGATGTTATGGAATCGGGATTTCTCGACTCATGGGAGCGGTGGCGGAGATATTCTCTGATGAAAACGGTTTGAAATGGCCACATCACTTGGCTCCATTCCACGTGTATTTGGCACCAATCGGAAAGTCAGACGAAGCGTACGAAGCGGCTGATAAATTGTACGAAGAACTCAAATCGGCTGGGATTGAAACGCTGTATGACGATCGACGAGAAAAGAAAGTCGGACCGGGACAGAAATTTGCCGATCATGAACTCCTCGGGATCCCCTATCGTGTGGTGATCTCAGAACGAACGCTTGAGGAAGGCGAAGTTGAGTTTGTCTCTCGAGAAAACGGAGAAATGCAAAAAGTGAAATTAGCGGATGTGATCTCTGTTTTGAAAAAATAAATATGACAAACCTCTTTTCTTCAATTGATCCCAAGAACTTTCCTGAGACGCGAATTGGATACATTTTTGCAGACGGAGGTTCTCGAGGAAATCCCGGGAAGGCTGGTGCGGGAGCGGTGCTCTACGATGAAAACAAACAAGAGATCGATCATCGGATTATCCCCTGTGGGATACAGACCAATAACTTTGCAGAATACACTGGTTTGATCGAAGGGATGAAGATGGCTTTGGAAAACGGCATTACAGATCTCGAGGTGCGCTTAGATTCCAAACTCGCGGTCGAGCAAATGTCTGGGAAGTGGAAAGTGAAGAATGCAAACATTAAACCTCTCTTTGAAAAGGCAACGGCTATTGCTGAGGACTTTCAAAAGATTACGTTTATTCATGTCCCAAGGGAGAAAAATAAACGGGCGGATCATTTGTCGAATTTGGCGATGGATCGCGTTAGATAGGAAATTCTGTTTGTTGTTCCCGTATCTTCTCTGGATTATAAAACTCATTTCGGAGTTCTCCGGCGATGTAGAAGCTTCCGAGGACAAGGATGGTATCTCCGAGTGCTTTTGCGCGTTCTAAGGCCTTGTGGGGATTTTTTTCGATGACTCCCCGATCAAGCATCTTTTGCAATTCTTCCGCCTTCCGGAAACCGCGTTCTCCAGCGAGTTCGGTCCAGATGATTTCATCAAAATATTTTTCGAGTTTCTTGAATCCAGACGGATCATGGTTTTGAGCCATGCCAAAGATGGCGACTTTTTTTCCGAGTAACTTCTTTACTTTCTCCTCAATAAATTCAAATCTCGGAGTTGAATGGGCTCCATCGAGAATAATTTTTTTGCTTTGTTCTGGCATTTTTTCCCATCGGCATGGAATGGGAACTTTTTGCATTTCAAAATTCGAGTGTCCTAAAATTTGTTCGCATATTTTTC
>JBNKLH010000053.1:0-7335 GCA_050292255.1 Candidatus Altimarinota bacterium
GGAGACGTCGACGTTGTTCGTCGGCTTCGAGCAATTCAACAATCCGCGAGGACGACACCCCTTTTCGAGCCAAATCATGTTGGAATTTTTCAGGATGTTGCCGGATTGCTTTAATGTCGAGCATTTTAAAAATATAAAAGTACGGACAAAGTATATAAATCTCACATAAAAAAGAAAGACAAGATGTAAAAATATCAGAACTCCCCCCAGCCCCCTCTTGAACCAAGAGGGGGAGACCAAAAAGCCCCTTGCCCTTAGTTTAAGGGAAAGGGGTTTGGGGTTAGGGTTATAAGCCCAATAAAAATTACATCGCCGGCATATTCATCCCTTTTCCTCCAAGAGTTTTTCCTGGTAAGGCTTCAGAGATCTTTACCGCCATTGGGTGTGATCGGAGTTTTTCCAAGACCTTCCCTTCGATCTGTCGGATACGTTCCCGCGTCACGTTAAATTCTCGTCCCACTTCTTCAAGTGTGTGTGGCACTCCATCCTCGAGTCCAAACCGCATTTTGATGATCTTTTGTTCTCGCGCAGACAAATATCCGAGCAAGTACGTAATGTTTTCTTTGATCAATTGTCGATGCGTTGTTTCAAATGGAGACAACATCTTTTCGTCTTCGATGAAGTCTGACAATTTTGAATCCTCCTCTGTCCCCACAGGCGCTTCAAGAGAAACAATATCCTGTGAAATTTTGAGGATGTAGTTTACTTTTTTGAGATCTAATCCCATTTCCACTGCGATTTCTTCTGGCAACGGATCCCGCCCCAATTCTTGTTGGAGACGTCGTTGAGTGTATCGCAATTTGTTGATCGTTTCGACCATGTGAACCGGAATTCGGATCGTTCGTGCTTGATCCGCAATCGCTCGCGTGATCGCCTGACGAATCCACCAAGTCGCGTACGTAGAGAATTTAAATCCTTTTCGGTAGTCAAATTTTTCGACCGCTCGGAGAAGTCCAAGATTTCCTTCTTGCATCAAATCCAGGAACGCCAATCCCCGACCGATATATCGTTTCGCGATTGATACCACAAGACGAAGGTTTGATTCGGCTAATTTTTGTTTTGCCGCCAAGTCTCCCCGTTCGATTCGTTTGGCGAGGTCTACTTCTTCTTCTGCCGTGAGCAAAGGTACTCGTCCAATTTCGTTTAAGTACATTCGCACAGAGTCGTTGGAAATTTCATCCAATCCTAAGGATTTTTGATCTACATCTTCCTCTTTGGAAACTTCTTCATCATCGCCGCCATCTTCTTCTACATGCACTTCCTGGACATTTTCATCATCACCGGATTCCTTATCTTGTGCGGCTTTCTTTTGTTTTTCCTTCCAAATTTTTTCCTCTCGTACTTCAATCACCTCGATACCCAAATCAAGAAGCAATTCGTACAACTCATCCAATTTATCCAGATTTTCCTCCACATCCGGAAGAACCTTAAAGAGCTCTGATTCTGTAATAAACTTTTGCTCTCTCCCTTTTTGAATCAATTTTCGAACTTCAGCATCAAATGCATCTATGATCTTTTGCATTCGTGGCGTGATCTGTACCATTGGAATCGCCGCCGAAGTATTTTTATCTCCCTTTTTTGCTCCTCCAGCAGGAGCCTTCTTCTTTTTTTCTGCCATGAATATTTGATTTTTAATAACTTTTAAAACTGCTGCAAAAACTCAACTTTTTGACTTAACAACAACCGAATATCACCAATACCATATTTCATCATTGCCAATCGTGTGAGTCCAAAACCAAACGCAAATCCTGAATATTCTTTCGGATCAACATTACAGTTTCGAAGGACATTTGGATGGACCATACCCGCCCCCATAAACTCAATCCATCCAGTGTGTTTACAGGTCTTACATCCCTTCCCATTACAGAGTGCACAGCTAAAATCAACTTCAAATCCTGGTTCCACAAATGGAAAATATCCTGGACGCAACCGGACAGTTGTCTCTCTCTCAAAGAGCTCAGACAACATGGTTTCAATCGTCCCTTTCAAGTGGGCCAAAGAAATATGTTTGTCGACCATCAAACCCTCTACTTGGTAAAACACCGCATCGTGAGAAGCATCAACGTCCTCATTTCGAAATACTCGCCCGGGAGCGATAACTCGAATTGGAACGCCTTTTTGCAACATCGAACGAATTTGCACGTTTGAGGTTTGAGTGCGCAATACTGAATTTTGTTTGGAATCTTCACTTTCCTTTGAAATCCAGAAGGTATCCTGCATATCTCGCGCAGGGTGTGTATCTGGAATATTAAGGGCATCAAAGTTATGCCATTCTGTTTCTAGTTCTGGTCCATCGGCGATTTCGAATCCCATGGACGTAAAAATTTCCTCTACTCGCTTTTGAACCTGCGAAATAGGATGCATAGCTCCTAATTTGAGTTCTGTGGTCTTGGTTACATCTATCCACTCTGAAGCTAGCTTTTCCTCAAAAGCGGCTTTTTCAATCGCTGATTTTTTTTCATTCAACAGGCCTTCAACTGTCTTTCGGGCCTCACTTACCTTCTGTCCGATTTCCTTTTTTTGGTCTGCTGGAAGGTCTTTTAATCCTTTTGAAATAACTCCCAAGTCACTTTTCTTGGAAAGAAAATTTTTCTCGAATTGCTCCAAGTCTCCTAGTGTTTGAATATTACTACTTTCCTCTTGGGCATTTCTAACTAATAACGAGAGCCGAGACAGTAGGTCGTTCACAGCTAAAGAGGAATAAAAAACTTGCGAAATTGAGGAAAATCGTGTAAAATGTGATGAAAAACGTGAAAAAAGTCAAACTTTTTTGCGACATACAGATACAAAAAACTTTAAAACATGGTAAATTTCAACTTCGGTCTCGGGGGCGGTGCAAAACAAGATGATAACGCAGCCACAGCGAACACAACTCAACCTGTGCAACAAGATCCTGCAACAGGAACTGTTACAGATCCAAATGCAAATCAGACAGCTGCAGTAGCCACACCTGAACCAGTCGTTGAACCTGTACCAACAGAAGTTGCTCCAACTCAACCCGTTGCGCCGGCAGCTCCTACTCCTATCGCAGAAGAAGAAACACCTGTTCAACAAGCTCCAGCTGAACCAGAGCAAACTATTCCTGGAACTGAAATTCCAAACCCGTTCGCTCAAGCTGAGGCAGCTCCAGCAGAAGAAACTCCAACCGAGGAACCAGTTAATCCTTTCGAACAAGCCGACACACCGAGCGTACCAGCCGACACAAATCCAGCAGAAGAAACTGAAGAAGTAAACCCTTTTGCTCAAGTTGATACTGCTCCGGTCGAAGAAACACCTTCTGAAGAACCGGTGAATCCTTTTGCACAACAACAAGAAGAAGCTCCAACAGAAAAAATGGAAGATACGCCTTTGGTAAACCCTTTTGCAAATATTCCTGAAAAAGAAGAAAGCCCTCAAGGAGAAGACAAAACAGAAACGGAAGACAATAATCCTTTTGCAGTTCCGGCAAAAGAAGAAAAAGAAGATGTAAATCCTTTTGCCCCAAACACAGAAGATGAATCTGAGGAAGATGAAACAGAAGAACCAGAAGAATCACCATCAGAAATGGTCAATCCTTTTGCAGCCGCTTCTGCTATGAACGACGAAGAGGATGAAGATGAAGAAGATTATGAGGAGGAGGAAGAAGCTCCAAAGAACGTAAATCCCCTCAACACACTTCAACAAGTAAAAAAAGACATTGAGTCATTCGTAAAAGAACACCAAGCTCAGGTCAAAGAATACGAAAAACAAATCAAAGATCTTCAAGGAAAAATTCGAGATGAGAAAAAAGCACTTCATGACAAAAAAGCAGAATTTGCGAAAATGATCAGAGAACTTCAAGGGCTTACGAATGCCTTCGGGGGAACAATAAATGGAACCGTATCACATCCGGCTCCACGAAAAAAAGTGATACATCACCGACCGCATCCAAAGAAAGCAGCCTAAATTAAGAATTGAAATACAAAAAAACTCTCCAATACTTGGGGAGTTTTTTTTATTGAGTTTCTTCTGAATCTTCTAAAGATTCTTTCACCTTGGACTGAACGTTATGTATCCCACACACCAACGGTAGAAACGTAGCCCCTTCGTTCACTACGCAATGATAAGTTGCCTTTCCCTCCTCCATTTTCTGACCTCGACATTTCTCACAATCTGCTTGTGTTGCCATATTTAATAATCTCAAAATCAATCACACAATCACCAAATTCCAAAAAAAGTCAAATCACAAAAACAATAAAAAAACCTCTCCGTAATGAAGAGGTTTTTTCTTTTAATCCAACAAGTAAATTATTGAACAGCTTCTTTCAATGCTTTTCCAGCTTTGAAAGTAGGAACTTTTCGAGCAGGGATTTTAATTTTAGCCCCTGTTTGAGGATTAACTCCTGTTCGTGCTGCACGAGCAGAAACTTTGAATGTTCCGAATCCTGTCAAAGTAACAGATCCTCCTTTTGCCAATTCTCCTGAAATAGAAGAAAGCATTGCATCAAGAGCGTCTCCTGCTGCTTTTTTTGTGATTCCAGCTGCTGCTGCAATAGCGTTTACGATGTCTCCTTTTGACATTTGGTATGTGGGTTAAAAAGATAAGACCTTCAGATTGTAAAACGGAGTTTTCCCCTTTAGCAAGCGTTTTACTCGAAAATCTCCTTGCAAAATATTATTTTACATTTTAAAAACACAATCGCAAATGAGTCGCATTATGAGAGAATTTCCAAGGATTTGAGAGAGAAATGAAAATTTTCAGCCCTTCTATGCAATATTTGAAAAACGAACACTCTTTTTTTGCACCCGATCCTTAAATTCACGCATTGTGGCGTACCCGTTTCCATATTTGTAGTGATTTACCTGTGCAATTTTTCGTGCATAGGCATCACTTTTTTCTGCTCCAAAAACATAGTTTGGGTCATTGATATGAGACATGGCTGCTGGATAGAATGTATACAAATACATGTGCTCTACCGACTGAAAGGTACCTTTATAGGCAGAGAAGTACTTATAGACATAATCCAACTGGTCAACTCCCGACATCATACGCAATTCTGCTACCGATGTCCCCAACCCAGCCGCCGTAGATGGCATAAACTGAATCAAACCGGTTGCGCCCCCGGCACGATTAACCGCCTTTGGATTACATCCGGATTCGGCAAAGAAAATCGTTCTCAAGAAATCTGTTGGAATTCCCAATTTATCCGCCACTGCTTTCGTTTTTTGTATGAATTCAGGATTTTGCCAAAGTTGTTTTCCTTTGAGATTCTCTCCGTTATCGATGGATTCATCAGGAGCCCCAAACGATTCCACCATCTTTCGGAATTCGCCTTTGAGAGACTGTTCGTCCTTTGCTGGCGCAATAGATTCATAGGCCTTCTTTTCTGCATCGGTTACATCTGAATCTTTCAAAAGTTCCACCTTTTCCCCTCCGAAGATTGGCAAATAGTTCTTTGACGCACTCAAATATCCCACTTTCTTTCCAGAGAAAGACCGTTTCCCAATCACACCATCAACTTTCACCCATACCTGAGAAGATTCGAGCAAATCCCCCAGTCCAATATGTCGCTTAGCGTCCTCATTCCCATGGAAGTCTATTTTTCCTGACTTTTCATCAAAAAAGAGAGTCCATAGTTCCGCAGGAGATTTCCCCAAGAGATCTTTCGCGGGTAGTTTTTCAGGGCTTTCAAGGGTCTTTTCTGTCGATTCTTTTTTTGTTTCTTCTGTTGGTGTGATTCCCCCTTCCTTTACACCACTTGCAAATCCCTCAAAATTTTTTCCTTGTATCGCCTGAATCAATTCATCACGTTCTTGCTGCGAATCAATCAATACTTTCAATCGTTTTTCTACCCCCAGTTCATTTAATTTTTCAAATGCTTCTTTTTGATGCTTTCGTTCTTCTTTCGTCAGTTTATTATTCACATCATTATCCAACGCATCTACTGCGTCTTTGACGAGTTTTTTAACCTTTACTTCGTATTTATCAAATTTTGCTGGTGAACCGTTTTGAGGCATATTTTTGAGATTTATATATTCTTTGTATTATAGCGTAACATCAGCATTTTTTCAAGTTTTTCAATACTATAAAGCCAATACTGATCATATTTATTGACAAAGAAAGAAAAAACAATAAAAAGAATACAAACAATAAGAATCATCATGAAAAAGGAAGATCTCAATCAATTCGAAGAGCAAGCAGAAAGCATTTTTGATAATGGTTCTAAGGGTGATGATATAGAAGCACTCAAACTTGCTATGGCCAACAAAGGCATCTCTCCTGCAAAACTCCTTACAATCCTTTCAAAGGCAGACGGAACATATCTAAAAGATTTTGATTCCAAAAAATCTAAAAAATAGACCGATAATACAGAATCCCTTCAGCGCTTTTTTAGCGTACCCAATTTTTTAAGGATACAAGACAAGAAATCCCGCATAAACATTGAATTTTTGTTCATTCTATGGTACAATGGACCGATGGAACTCATTTTGGAACAAATCAAAAAATTCCTTGAGAATAATATCTTCCTCACACCAGAAGTTCGTGCTGAGATCTGGGATCGGATCCGTGAAGGCGGACCCGCAAAGCAATTGTTTGCGCTCGAAAATCTAAATGAACTCGACAAAATGCAACATTCCATGATCAAAAGCATTCTCAAAAAAGATCCTGGATTCTTCCAAAACATTGCCCGTGAGGCGACCCAAAAACGACTTCATTCGTATCTCGAAAAAGAACGCAACGAACACGAAGCCGAACTCCAACAAATGGATCAATTGCTTGAAGCTACTTTATCTGAAATTTAATATCATCATTCGATGAAAAATCTATATCACTCGTCATCAGAAACATCACGAAAACTTCTCTGGGAGAATAATTCTCCGGCAGATATTGCCTCTGAAAAAGTAGAAACCGCTTCAGAAAAGGCAGAAAAAGAAGATCAAAAACTCGAAAAAAAAGTAAACGAAGCGATTGAACAAGGGAAAATGGATCCCAAAGTAGCAGAAGCCATCAAAGAATCTGAATATGTGGATACTCGTCCATTCAATCAACGTTTCTCTTCTCTCTTGGGAGGACTTTTTTCCAAAAGCAAAGTAGGAAAGATTTTTGAAGGATTTGGCTTTAAAAGCCCTGAGAAAAACTTTGAAATGCCTGAATCAAAAAGAGAGAAAATAAAATTCCTAGAGGAAAATGGTCGATTTGAATCACAAAAACACAAAGAAAACCTTTCTACACTCAAAGAAGGAATTCTAGAGGTCTTGTGTGGAATCGTAAACAAATATCCAAATGCAATGATTAGTGGAACCTTACGAACAACTGAAGAAAATCAAGATCTTGTAAACAGACGAAAGGGAACGGGAATGGTTGTCGATTCAAAT
>JBNKLH010000054.1:0-7303 GCA_050292255.1 Candidatus Altimarinota bacterium
CGTGTGCTCTTCCGATCTGATGAAGCCACGAGTTCACTAGATTCTGTCTCAGAAGGACTTATCCAGGAAGCGCTTGAGACGCTCATGAAAAACAAAACCACGCTCGTGGTCGCACACCGACTTTCAACCTTGAAAAAGATGGATCGCATCGTCGTGATCGGAGAGGGGAAGATCATTGAAGAAGGATCCCACAACGAACTGATCAAGCGCAAAAATGGAGAATACAAAAAGCTTTGGGAAAACCAAGTTGGAGGGTTTCTCACGGAATAAAAAAGAAGGCGACATTCGCCAATGTCGCCTTCTTTCGGTTAAAAGTAGAGATGCGATTCATCACGTCTCTACTTTTTTTAAATCCTAGTTATCCATATAGAAATTGTAGAGAGATTCTACTTCCATCGCACTTAGCGCTCGATCGTAGATCACCATTTCATCTATCTGCCCATCGAAATAGTAATACGCATTCGCAATGGCGAGAGGATCATTTCCAATGTTCATATTTGCTGCAGAACTGATATAAACATCTGATTTATCAATCAGTCCTCCGGATGCCCACGCCCCAGTCACACAGTCTTCTGCAAATCGAACACTGGTAGCAACCTGTTGTCCATTTTTGTACAAATACACCTGACTTGTTGCACTCGTTTCATCATAATCCAATGTCATCACCACATGTTCCCATGTATTGAGTGTTGAGGTATTGTCCGCAAATACCTGCGCCAGCTTACATCCTCCTCCAATCGTAATCTGAAGCTGTCCTGGTGAGGAAGGAGCAACCGCCCCGGCTCCGGTATACCCAAACAAAAATCCATACGCAATAGATCCTGATGTATATCGATTCGAAAGAAGCACCTTGTTGTACGAACAACTGTTTGCACTTGGACAACTTCCCCATCCTTCTGGTCTTACCCACACAGCCACTGAAAAGTCCCGTCCATTGTTAGTCGCCAAATCAGTCTCATCAATCGGCGTATTCACCGTATCATTTGATCCGTCAAAATTGTACGCACTCGTGGCATTCGCATCCCGATCGGCTGTATCCGTCGCACCAGAATTCGTCCCATGAAAAAGGTTCGTACTAATGTCATTCGCATTTCCATCAAACGGATAATAAGCCAGCAACTGTGTCGTCGGAGCCGGAACAGTACATACTCCCGCTGAACACGTCCCAAGACAAACTCCGCAGCTTCCTCCACACCCATCATCCCCACACAATTTATTCACACAATTCGGCACACAATTTTCCCAACATTCAAGGGCTCCCGTAGACAATCCTTTGCAATATCGATCATTGGTACTATCCCAATAGAGAAGGTTTTCGGTCGCGGTTTGCCCAGTATTAATCGTGAGAATTTCTGAGTCTGTTTTCCAGACCGTCGCTCGATCTAATATCGTTCCAAGCGTCCCACCCGTCGTTCCTTTGAAAAACTGGGAGAGCAGTGTGTCCCAATAGTTCAAAGCCGAGTCTGCCGTCGAAACCCCCGATGTATCGGTAATATAAGCCGATCGATCCGGAATATCGCCAATCGTTCCATCCGCCAACCCAATCTTATAAATCCCGGTATCCGTGTTGAAATATCGCGCATCCTCCACGGCTGTTCCTAATCGATCCACATCATTGATTTCTTGGGTGGTCATTCGGTAGGTTTGGAACTGTGCTGATACGATTCCAAACGAAGAAAACAAGAGTCCGCATGCAAATACGAATGCTACAAAACCGTTTTTTCGAAAATAATTCATTGCAAGAAAAGAGAGTAGCCACAGTATAGCACAGAAAATCTTGTGCCAACAGAATGTTTTGAAATGTCTCGCCACTTGCCTACAATCAGCCTAATGAATGATCAATATCTCTTGGTTTTGGGACGGAATTTCGAACTTTCTCGCGCAGAAGCACTTCTGTTTTGCGATGAGATTTTTGCGAGTGAAAAAGAAGAACTCCTTTTGGCGGAAAACCTTCGATTTGAAAACCCGCGAAATATCCCACGGGCGCCAGAACAACTCTTTTTGGATCGCCTTGGAGGGACGATCCGTATGGGAAAAGTTTTGGGAGAATTCTTTTCAAAAGAAGAACTCGTCCAAGCGATTTTTGAACACACGACCCAAGAAACTCCTGACGAAAAACGATGCAAACTCGGGATCTCAACCTTCGGAACCGGAAATGATTTTTTGCAATCTATGCTGGGGAAAACGCGTGGATTTTTCGAGAAAAATGAAATCTCGCTCCGTATCGAAAACGTAGGAACCAAAAGCCTCACGAGCGGACAGATCTTTGAACGAAAGATTTTGAAAAAAGGATTCGAATTCCTCATCTGGCAAAACGGAAATTCATTTCTCCTCGCCAGCACAGTCGCCAACCAAAACTTGCGAAACTACGTTCTCCGAGACCGCGCAAAAACCTTTCGAGATGCCAAAATGGGAATGCTCCCCCCGAAGCTCGCCCAAATCCTCATCAACCTCGCCGACCCGAAAACCGGAGAAACAGTCATCGATCCTTTTTGTGGATCCGGAACGGTGAATGCCGAAGCCGCCATCATGGGATACAAAACGGTCGGAAGCGATTTGTCTGAAAAAAATGTAAAAGGGGCTATTGAGAATTTTGCATTCTTGGCCGAAAAATTTCGATACGATCCACAGTCGGGAGCTTTTTTTGAAAGTGATGCCGTGGAATTCCCGTGGGATAAGCACGCAAAAGCCATCATGGCAACGGAAGGATGGCTCGGACACAACTTCACACACAAGCCCACGAAAGAAGAAATTCAACGAAATTCTCAACTGGTCATCGATATGTGGAGTGATGTTTTCAAGAACATGAAAAAATCCGGACCGCGCCGAATCGCGCTCTGCATACCCGCTTGGCAGTATGAACGACGATACATCTCTTTCCACGAAAAAATATTTGCCAAGATTTCAAAACATGGGTACACTCCGCTCGCTCTTTTTGGCGGAAAACCAACGTTTCTCTATGCACGTGAAGGCGCTTTCGTAGCGCGAGAGATCTGTGTACTAGAAAGAAACTAACTCTCTCTGACAAAAGAGAGGGCCCCCGGAAAATCGAAAATTTTTTGGGGAGGAGGAGCGATCACGAAATAAGCGACGTTTTTCGCATCGCGAAAACAAAGCAATGAAGTGATCCAGCGACGATCCCGGGTAGCTCAGCGGTAGAGCAATTGGCTGTTAACCAATTGGCCATCGGTTCGAATCCGATCCCGGGAGCCATTGAAAATACAGGCATGTCCTTGCGACATGGCTGTGTTTTCAGGGTGCCTTAATAACAACGATTCGCTTTGAACAAAAATCAAATGCAAAGATAAAAAATCTCCTTGAAAAAGTTCCTAGATATTTTTTATAAAATGAAATAATCCTGAATTATAATTCAGCATTTTTTTGACTTTTTGGCAATTATTAGTATATGCATTGCAGTTTGTGGAAAGGTTTTTTCCTATTTTTAGGAAATTCGCCCTCCCTTACGAAAATGCTCTTTTACAGAACGGACATTCTTAATTTTAGTATTAATCAAAAAATTTAATTTTTATGAGAATAACAGTTGTAATCCCTGTGTATAACCAGGAAAGATTCTTGAGACAAGCTATTGATAGCGTGATCGCTCAAACGTATAAGAATATTCAAATTCTTGTTGTTGATGATGGAAGCACTGATCAGACTCCTGAAATTTTGAAATCATATGGTGACAAAATCACCGTGGTTACAAAAGAAAATGGAGGAACATCCGATGCATGGAACTGCATTTTGCCAATGATTTCGACAGACTACGTTATGGGACTCGACTCAGATGATGAGTACGTACCAAATACCGTAGAAAAGGCTGTTGAATGCGCAAAACTACACCCAGAAGCATCCGTAATTTACTCTGATTTTGTATTTATTGATGCAGATGGAAATGAGACCAAGAAAGTACAAAACCCTGAATGTGAAAGCTCTCAGGATGCCGTAGAAAAACTAATTCACTTACATGACAGACTTGGGCAACCGAATAATTTTTTACCATTCGGCCACGTCCGCTTGTATAAGCGAAATGCTTTACTTGGCATTGGAGGGTATGACACCCTTTATCGCTATGCTGAAGATTTTGATTTAGTGCTCCGACTTGCCGAAGCTGGATACCAGTTTCAAAGAGTTCCCGGTGTCCTTTATCGATATCGCTGGCATACGACAAACAAAGGTGTGGTAGATCGTCCCGGTCAAAAAGAAGACGTAAAACTAAGTGTTAAATTATTTAAAGAAAGACAGTAGTTATGATTAGAAAAGGAGATCATGTATGTTTTGTTACCCCTCCCGCAAATGGAAAATATATCATTCGTGATTATGCCGGTGGGTTGGGTTTTGAGGCTACGTATGAGAAAGATTTTTCATACATTCTGCCTCCGTTGGACTTTCTGCAGTTAGCAAGTTGTATATCTGATCAGTTTGAAGTGTCACTTGTTGATGCCCAAGCAAAAGATCTTTCTCTGGAAAAACTTATAGGGAAAATTACTAATGTAAAAGCAAATTTAGCAATTGTAGAACTCGCGCTTCCGACATTATCGTCGGATATTCAATGTGCTCGTAGTATCAAAGAAAAAGGTATTCCCGTGATTGGGAAAATTCATACACAAGAAAAGGAAATACTGAAAACGGTACTTTCTTCTGGCGTGTTTGAACTTTGTATTGTGGCTGAAGTAGAAGATAACTTGATCGATATCCTTCTTGGAAACGATCAATCGGGAACCGCTTTTTTGGAAAACAATGAAGTCATTATCAAAGAAAAAGATTTTGTATTCCCCTTGGATAATCTTCCTTTTCCGGCAAGAGAACTTGTCGGTTTGAAAGATTACTATTATCCAAAACTTGGACACACAACAACGATTCTTGCCAGTCGTGGCTGCCCTTATTCTTGCCGTTACTACTGTCCATATCCTCTGGTACAAGGGAAAAAATGGAGACCGAAAACAAGTGCCTATGTCCTCGCTGAAATTCAGCGTGCAATATCAATGGGACATAGAAAAATTTTGTTTCGAGACCCAATATTTTCACTGGATCAAAATCGGGCGATGGACATTTCCCGTGGGATCAGCGCCTTTCCCCAAGATATTTCTTGGTGGTGTGAAACAAGGGCTGACCGACTAACGGAAAATCTCATTCAGAAAATGGCGTTATCCGGTTGTAAAGGAATAAATGTAGGTGTGGAATCTGGAGACCCAAAACTTCGTTTTTCGAAACTAAAGCAAGGTGTTTCCGATGAGATACTTATTAACGTGAGCAACTGGTGCCGGAAAGTGAATATTCATTTAGCGTTTCTTTTGATGGTTGGATTCCCCGGAGAAAATCGAAAAAGTATTGTTTTCACCGCGGACTTACTTCGTAAGTGTCGACCGGGAAGTATTGGAATTAGTTTTCCTGTCTGTTATCCCGGAACGCAGATGCATAAAGAAGCTGTAGAAAATCACTGGGACATAGAACGAAATCACGAAATGTCAGATGGACAAATGCCTGTCTTTCAATCTTATGGCTTGAAAAAACATGAGATGATCGAAGCGAAAAAAATGTTACTTGCTTTATTTGATGCCATCCAAGCTATGGCTCCAGAAAAGGAAGAAGAAATTTTTATACAGATTGTTAATTGGTCGAATTCAAAAACAGAAAAATCATGAGATTATTATCATTTTTAAACGTTAGTAACATGTCTAATCTGGAGGCAGATAGCGGATATGTATTTCAAAGGACGATTTTAGATATTCTCGCCTCATGGGAACATGATGTGAGTCTCGTTGGTCCTCCGAACATGCCAAACCTTTCTCCAAACATTCATCCTATTGCTATCAATTTTTCAGATAGTAAATTTGGGGTTCGAATGGGATTGGAATGGAATGAAGTAAAAAAAGCACTATCGAAGGAAGATCCTTTTGATATCGCTTTGATAAATCAAAGTGAATTAACGGCTCCGCTCAAACTTCTTTTTTATGAAGTATGGGGAGAAGAAATTCCCTGCGTCACATATTATCACTATCTTGCTATCGAAGGGGTGAAAGAGGGTAAAATTCAATTTGATCCCAGCCAGAACCTATTCAACATGGGAAACATTATCTGGCAAAGACAAATTGATTCAGCTAAAGTATCTGATGCCAGCATCATTGGAAGCGAGTTTGGGAGGAATTTATTTCTTCAGGCTTCCGGATTGAAACAATCCGATATAAACCTAGAGGTTATTCCGCCCCCGGTACAAGATTATGAACAGGATCCGTTTTTTTATTGTGGTCAACGAGGAAATGGGAAACCAACCCTCTTCTACAATCACAGGCTATATAGCCATTACGGAGGGGATGAAATATTTCGTTATCTTGAAGAGTTAAACAACGAAATACCTTTCACCCTCATTGTTACAGATCCAACAGGAAATAGATCTCCAACGCGGGAAAAACTTGATTCCAGCGTGAGTGACGTCAGAAAGTATTTAAAAGGTTTAGATTTTGTAAAAATTCAAAACTTCAAAACACAAGAAGATTACTATCGCGCTCTTGCCAGTGTAGATATAGGTATTGGACATCTCCGAAACGGAGCTCTCTGGTCTATGGCCATAGCAGACATAATGTCTCTAGGAAAACCTGTAATAGGACTAAATAATGGGGCGATTCCTGAAGTAATTGGGGATTCTGATTTAATCTTCTCTAACAAAGAAGAATTTAAAAGTATTATCAAAAAACTTTTAACCGATCCTACTTTTCTTCAGGCAAAACAACGTTTTGCAAAAGAAAAATCACGAAACTTACTGCCCAAAGCTATTGCTGGGAAATTTGAAAATGTATTGTTGAATGTAATCAAAAATAAAGTACAACATGAATATTCTAGGAATTAATGGTTGGGGCGACTGGTTTCATGATCCTTCTGCCTGTCTTATTGTTAATGGCACACTTGTTGCTGGAAGCGAAGAAGAACGTTTCACTCGTGTTAAACACGCACCAAATTCTGTTCCAAAAGAGGCTGTAAAATGGTGCCTAAATTCACAAAATCTATTTTGGGAAAATGTGGATATTGTGGCTGTTGGTTGGGATTTACCAATTTTCGGTTCACTTTCCGATCCCAAAATAGACAAAGATGAATTTGCACAAAAGCTACTGGACGATTTAGAAGCACCAAAAGACTTTCCATTGGATAAAGTTGTGTTTGTGAATCACCATTTAGCCCATGCATACAGTGGCATTATGCTGGAACCGGAAAAACAAAGTCTTGTTTTGGTAGTTGATGGGCAAGGTGAGACAGAATCTACCACAATTTTTCGCTATAAACATGGCACATTAGAAAAATTAAATGT
>JBNKLH010000055.1:0-7188 GCA_050292255.1 Candidatus Altimarinota bacterium
CTGTCCGCATCACCGAAAAGCCCCAGAGGTGATCGAAGAAGAAAACTACTTTTTCCGACTCAGTAAGTATGAGGACGCTTTGTTGAAAATGTACGAAGACACACCCGAAAAACTCCAGCCCGAAAAACGGCGAAACGAAGTGGTGAACTTTATTAAATCAGGACTTGAAGATATTTCTATTAGTCGGGAAACAGCAGAGTTTGGGATTCCTCTCCCGTGGGATGATAACCACGTGATTTATGTCTGGTTCGATGCGTTGATCAACTACTATACCGGGATTCAGAAAGATAATTTGCAAGATTTTTGGCCGAGCGCGTGCCATGTGATTGGGAAAGATATCACCAAATTTCACTGCATCATCTGGCCGGCGATGCTGATGAGTGCAGGAATTGAATTGTATTCTGAAGTATTTGCGCATGGATTTTTCACCATCGATGGGCACAAAATGTCGAAAAGCCTTGGGAACGCGGTGGATCCGGTTGAAGTGTCAGAAAAATACGGGAACGATGCGCTCCGAGTCGGAACGCTTTCGAGCTTCGAATTTGGAAATGACGGAGATTTCTCGATCGAAAACTTCTCTGGGTTTTATAACAAAAAACTCGCGGGAGGTGTCGGGAACCTCTTTAACCGAGTGATTGTATTGATCAACAAATTTTTAGATGGGGCTTATGCTGGAGAACGAAGCCGAGAAGAAGCTACGGTGACAGTCTTTGAAGAACTCTTTGAAGAGAAGAAAATCAAAGCCGCGATCGATCATTTCTTTGCAACGGTGGACTCGGCGAACGAACTTCTCAACGAAACTGAAGTCTGGAAAATGGCAAAAGTGGACCCAGAAGGAGCCAAAAAAGTATTTGCACAATTGTTGCAAAAGCTAGAAACGCTCGCTGATATGGCGGAAGTGATCTTGCCTGAGTCGGCTCCAAAGATGAAAAAAATGCTGGGAGAAGGCCATAAGGTTGGTGAAGCCGAGATTTTGTTTGAGCGGCAATAGAAACAGGCCACAGATTTTTGGGGGCAACTATAAGAAGCGTTGACAATTTTGTGTTTTTCTTTATTTTAAATATGTTCTTTCACAGTAGAACACATCAACGTGTTTTTTGGTAGATGGTGACTCCCTGGATGAGCCTTCTCTAAAAACAAGTCTTTCTGCGAGCAGCAAATTTAGGTGAGATTTTTGTAGACCCGAGGGACTATAGAAACCTCATCTAAATTAAAAATTCTAAACATTATGCAAAGATACAGAAAATATTACGAACAAAGGAGAAGAGAATCAAGACTAAGAGAGCTTTATGGAATTCTTCAGTTTCTTTTTCTGCTCCTAGCATTTTCCGGAGCAAGTTTTGCCGTACTGGCCCTTTCGCACATAACGGAAGAAAAAGCTGTTGGGCAGCTGTTCATGGGTATTATAGCGGCTATTGCGGGTGGAATATGCTATAAATTACTCCCAAAGAAATAAGCAGAAAGACTCTTTGATAAAGGCGACCAAAAGGCCGCCTTTTTTTAATATTTTGACTTAAACCAACCCCTTTTCCGCAAACGAAAAATACCCGTCTTGTCCGATGATGATATGATCTTCGATTTGGATTTGGTGAAAGTTTGCTGCACCTTTTGCTAATTTCAGCGTCCACGCAATATCTTCAGAACTTGCCTCACAAGCCCCCGGATGATTGTGGATGAGAATAAGCCGGTTTGTCCCAAGCCAAATAGCTGTTCGGAGTACATCTGTAAAAAACACTTGTACACGCTCTTTTGATCCCATAGCCACCAATTCTTGGTGAATGCATTTTTTTTCTTTATCCAAATGAAGGACGTGACATTGTTCTTGTTTCGCTTTTTGTAAACTTTGAAACTTCTCAAAAACCTTACTCGGCTCAGAGGCATCGAACGTATCGAACTTGCCATGAAGTCTTCGACAAATTTCTGATACCGCGACAATGAGCTCGGCGTGGTGTTTTTGGAGATTGAAATTTTCTTGGACATCGAGAGTGTCTTTTTGGAGAAAGAGGCCTTTGAATCCGGCTTCAGACAAAACCCGTTTTGACAGTTGTTGGACATCTTCAAATACCCCGCCTTTGTGCCGTTCTCCTGTACGGAAAACTAATGCCACCAGTTCCCATAAATCTAAGACTTGTGGCCCGTATTGCGCGAGTCGTTCACGGGGCTTTTTTTCGTCATTTAGATTTTTAAACTCACTGACGAATGAGAGTGCGGATATTTGCTTGTTCATAAAAAAGATTAGAGTCTTTTTGATGTAGCAATAAAAAAAGAGAAGGAGAAGAAATTTCTCTTTATGGCTTCATGAAAACTTAATGAACTCTAGCTTTTCTTGTTGTCTTGATACGCTTCCATCGCTCGTAACTGCTGAATTTGATTTCGAATAAAGTCTTCGTCTAAATTCATTTTTCGGAGATTGGCCTCGATTTCTTCTAATGGTTTTG
This sequence comes from Candidatus Altimarinota bacterium, assembly GCA_050292255.1. Classification (GTDB taxonomy): domain Bacteria; phylum Patescibacteriota; class Gracilibacteria; order UBA4473; family UBA4473; genus JBNKLH01. Next base: position 2,439 of record JBNKLH010000055.1, read on the forward strand.
TTGTTAGTTCAGAACTTTTTTCAGAAGAGCAAAGTCCTTCGTTCATAGGCAAAAAATAGTCGAGTGATTTCCCGAAAAAAGCGGCGATATTGAGGAGTTTCTCAATGCTAATTTTGGAATCCGTTTCCAAAAAACGCTGAGCACGGAGGTATTTTTGTTGTTGGCTTTCGTTTGGGTTTTTCGTCCCCAAAATTTCTCCCAATTTTGTCTTTTTGGTTCCTTTTTCAGCCATGAGCTTTTTTACCTTCTGGCGGATGCTTTGGGAGACAGAATTTTTCATCAAAAGTCAGTCTACCAAAATTTTTACTTTGAAACAAAACTGATATTTTTCAATCTTTTTGTATATAAAAAACTATCAAAAAAGATTTAAAATAAGAATGAGAAAATAAACGTACTTTCAAAAATGGATCACGAAAAGGTGTTGCAGGAATACTATTCACAAGAACATATGTTAGAAATATTGCGCGAAATGGAGAAAGATATTTGTCGCCTCGAACAGGACACGCCCGGGAATTTGACAACCCAAAGGTTGTACAAGAACGTGTTGGATGTGAAGCGATTTATTTTAAAAATGCGAAAACAACAGAGGAGAAAATAAGGAGCTAAAGAAGTCCGTTCAAAAATTGCTTTTTCTCCCGCACCCCACTACAATCGCGGCGTCTTTTTTCATATATTTCAATGGATCTATTCCGGATAGAAATCGAAAACACCGTACAAGATGCTCGTGCGGTGAGCTTTGCGAACAAAATTAAATCCGCTGGTTTTGAGATCAGCGGGGTCCAAACAACGGACTTATACACCGTGATGCGGAAGTTTACCGAGGATGAGCAAGTCGAGATTGGCTCCATGCTCAGCAATCCTGTGTACGAATCTTTCAACATCAACGAACCGGATATTTTCCGAGAGTTTGATTGGGCGATCGAGATTGGATATTTGCCTGGGGTGACCGATAACGTCGGAGCGACCGTGGTCGAATCCATTGAAAACAAATTTAATATTGAATTCAACGTGCCGCATGAGAATGCATTTAGTTCGACGATGATTTATGTATCAGGGCACTTATTTGAAAAAGATGCATTGGCGATCGGACGACTCTTTGCCAATCCCTTGATCCAACGAATCTCTGTGAAATCACAAGCAGATTTCCAAAACGACGGGGGGATGGATGCCTTTGCACCAGAAGTAAAATTGCACGATCCGGCAGAACCAATGGAGATCAACTTGGAAGTAACGGATGAAGAATTGATCGAGCTGGGGAAAAAAGGAATCCAAAATCCGGACGGGACGCGACGAGGACCGTTGGCTCTTTCGCTTCTCTATCTCCATACGATTCGAGATTATTTCCGAAAGGAAGGACGAAATCCATACGATATTGAATTAGAATCTATTGCTCAAACGTGGTCTGAGCACTGCCGACATACGATCTTTGCCAACCCGATAAACGAACACGAGAAAGGAATTTTCAAAACGTTTATCCGACAAGCGACCGAAGATATTCGACGAAACAAAGGGAAAGATGACTTCTGTGTGTCTGTGTTTTCGGACAACTCAGGAGGGATTGATTTTGACGAAGATTGGGTGGTGACTGACAAAATGGAAACGCACAACTCCCCTTCTGCGCTCGATCCGCTCGGAGGAGCAATGACCGGGATCGTAGGGGTAAACCGAGACTGTATCGGATACGGACGCGGAGCGAAACCAGTGATCAACCGATATGGATTTTGTACCGCGGATCCACGGAAAACATTCGACCTCTATCGAGGAAAAGGAAAATCAAACCCGATCCTCCAACCTCGAGAAATCTTGGATGGAGTGGTCGACGGTGTGAATGAAGGAGGGAACCAATCCGGGATCCCAACGCCCCTTGGGTTTACGTATTACGATGATGGATATGTGGGAAAACCGTTGGTTTTTGCGGGGACGGTGGGATTGATTCCACGAAATTTGGATGGACGAGATTCATCCGAAAAATCAGCCAAACCAGGTGACGTGATCATCGTAGCCGGAGGACGAGTCGGGATGGATGGGATTCACGGAGCGACGTTTAGTTCGGAAGCCTTGGACGAAGGAAGCCCGGCGACAGCGGTGCAGATTGGAGACCCGATCACACAAAAGAAGTTGTCTGACGCCGTTATGTACGAACTCCGAGAAGGAGGATTTATCAATTCCGTGCACGACTGTGGGGCGGGAGGAATCTCCGGAACGATCGGAGAACTCGGGGACGAAGCGGGAGGATTTGAAGTGCATCTCGAACGAGTGCCTTTGAAATATCCAAACCTCGAACCATGGCAGATCTGGATCAGCGAATCCCAAGAGCGGATGACCTTTTCTGTGCCGGCGGATAAAGCCGATGAGTTTGTTTCTATCTTGGATAAATACGGAGTTGAAGCGACTGTACTCGGGAAATTCACCGACTCTGGGCGAGGACAAGTGCTTTGGCATGGAAAGAAAATTTTTGATTTGAATCTGGATTTCCTCGCCACCGGATGGCCACGGGAACAATTGAAAGCCGAGTGGGAAGATGCGAGTTCGAACTCGAGTTCGAACTTGGAAAAAAGCGAAAATATTGCAAAAGACTTGCTCGATATGATGAAACGGCCAAATGTGACCTCAAACCAATGGATCAGTCAGCAGTACGATCATGAGGTTTTGGGAGGAAGCGTGATCAAGCCGTTGCAAGGAAAAGGACGGGTAAACGGAGCGGCATCTGTCGTGCGACCGGTACTGACTTCAAAGAAAGCGGTGGTGGTGAGCCATGCACTCAACCCACGAATGACAAATATTGCGCCGTACAAAATGGCCGCCGCAACGATCGACGATGCGGTCGGATGTGCGGTAGCGGCAGGAGCGGATATCCACCATTTGGCGATCATGGACAACTTCTGTTGGTGTAGTAGTGACGAGACAGAGCGACTCGGACAATTGCTCGAAACAGCGAAGGCGTGTTATGACGTGGCGGTAGAATACGGGACGCCCTTTATCTCGGGGAAAGATTCGATGTTCAACGACTTCCGAGGATTTGATAAAGACGACAAACCGGTGAAAATTTCCGTGCCACCGACGTTGTTGATTTCGACGCTTGGAGTGATCCCGGATGCGACAAAAGTTCAGACCATTGACTGGAAAATGCCGGGCGACAAGATCTTTGTTATCGGAGAAACAAAAGCCGAATTCGGAGGTTCTGAATTTGCAAACATGAAAGAATTGAAAGATTTGGATGTGCCAATGGTAGATCCAGCGAAAGCCAAAGATCGATACGAACGAATCTTCAAAGCGCTCCAAGACGGACTTCTTGCCTCAAGCCAATACGTGTGGCAAGGAGGACTCGGAGCGGCATTGGCCAAGTCTTGTGTCGCGGGGCAAATGGGAGCGCACATTGATCTCTCTTCTGTTTCATCAGACCTGGCGACGGCCATGTGGTCCGAATCCAACTCTCGATTCCTCGTTTCTGTGGCGGGAGACAAATGCGATGAACTTGCAAAACGATTCCCAGAGGCTATTGAGATCGGGGAGGTCGCGGGTGATCAATTGGTCATCGCAGGAGCCGATGCGTTGTCTGTGGCGGATTTGAGCGCGGCGTATCATGAGACTTTTAGAGATTTTTAATATTTTAAGCCCGGGCTCGAGCCCGGGCTTGATTTTTCACCAAAAGAATGAATAAACCATCAGTCATCGTTCTCGGCGGATACGGAATCAACTCCGAAGCAGAAACCATCTTTGCGTTTAACCAAGCAGGGGCGGACGCACGATACGTCCACGTGGCGGATCTGATCGACAATCCCAAAATGCTCGACGAGGCACAAGTCTTGATGGTACCGGGAGGGTTTTCTTTTGGGGATCATACAGGGTCCGGGAAGGCGCTTTCGAATCTCTTGCTCGATAAGATCGGGGATCAGATTTTGAAGTTTGTCCAACGAGACACACTTACCCTTGGGATCTGTAATGGATTTCAAGTATTGGTCGCGCTTGGTCTCGTGCCAGCATTGGAAAATGAATACGGGACCCGACAAGCCGGACTCTTGAAAAACCTGACCAATCGATTTGTCTGCCGATACGTGCATTTGAAAAAAACATCTGAAAAATGTGTGTGGACGAAGGATATTGAAAAACTCTACCTGCCCGTGGCACATGGAGAAGGAAACTTCTTCTTGCCAGAGGATTCTTTGGACGCATTGGAAAAAAACGACCAAGTCGTGTTTCGATATGTCGGAGAGCATGGAGAACCGGCGAACGGAGAATTTCCGCTCAACCCAAATGGAGCAATGCGAGACATCGCGGCGGCCTGTGACCCAAGCGGACGAGTGATGGGAATGATGCCTCATCCGGAGCGAGGGTTGTGGTTTAGTAACCGTCCGGACTTCACGTTGCAGCGAGAAAAACTCATACGAGAAGGAAAAGACATTCCTGAATGGACCGAAAATATTAAGATTTTTGAAAACGCGGTGCGATACTTTCAGGGGTGATCTGTTTGTTGACAAATTTGCAGAAATGAGTTATAAAATACTTGTGAGGTTTTTACTCTTCTTTTTTGGGAGACTAGAAATTTCCGTAAATGGTTAGTTCTTTTCGGATTCGGCAAATGAATAGTTGTCTATTTCGTTTTGTTTTTGTGATAAAGGCAGGAGGAAATAGATAACAGGAATATTCATTTAAAAAAGAGAAATTATATGTCCATGCTAAATAAAAGTAAGCAAATGTAAAATTACTATCAATCTCAACTGCCTTTAATAAGGATTTACGAGCCAGAACA
>JBNKLH010000056.1:0-6996 GCA_050292255.1 Candidatus Altimarinota bacterium
TGACAAAAACATACAAAAAGAAGAACAATGTCCCCGTATCTAATCAGCTTTTTATCATGAAAAAATACATACTCGCCTTTCTCGGGATCGCCGTTCTCGGTGGAGCACTCATGTTTACCGATGCCGGAAAACTCCTCTCTACAAATGTGGTTGGGATGCCTGAGATCGCTGTACTTCACACCTCAAAAGGAGACATCACCATTCAGGTTTTACCAGAAAGCGCTCCCAAGATTTCTGAGAACTTTATCAAATTGGCTCAAAATAAGCTTTATGACGGAACGACCTTCCACCGGGTGATCAAAAATTTCATGATCCAAGGAGGAGATTATGAGTATGGAGACGGAACCGGAGGAGAAGCTTTTGAAGGTGGATACCTCAACGATGAAATCGATCCACAACTCTCACATGTACGAGGAGCTGTCGCAATGGCCAACCGAGGCCCAAATACAAATGGTTCGCAATTTTACATTGTCCAAAAAGATTCATCATTTTTGGATGGACGATACAGTATTTTTGGGAATGTAATCGAAGGAATGGATGTCGTCGATAAAATCGCACGAGTGACAACTGACAATATGGATAAACCGCTTGAACCGATTCGAATTGACAACGTAACATTTGAATAGGCAGAAAAAAAGCTCTGTTTTTGTGTAACAAACTAGAAGAACGCTCGTTATAATGGACGAGTGTTTTTTCTCTTATGGGTTTTGAAGATTTAGAAAAACGACTAAAAAACTTCTTTCAGCAGGCCGGAAAGCCCGCTGATCCGTCGTTATATACCCGTATCCGAGAGGAAGCTTTGGCAGAATTCCGACACCAAAAAACCCCTTGGTATACTTCCCTGCTGAGTGGATTTTCTCGTGGTCAACGAGTAAAAGTGACCCTTGGAGCCCTCGCCAGTTTGGCATTGGTATTTAACTTTTTGCCTTTCAACTCTCGACTCTGGGCAGGAGAGGTGACGAATGCACGAGGATTGGTCGAAATTTTGCGAGAAAACAAAGTAGAAATTGTAACCGAGGACACACGTCTCCGGGTTGGAGATATTGTCCGAGTGGGAAACAACGCCGAGGTAGAAATTCATTTGCCTCAAAATTTCGTCGCTACAGCAACAAGCAAAACCGAATTCCGAGTATTGGACAGCGATTCATTGTTTTTGTCTAAAGGACATCTCGTCAACAATGCAGAAGAAAAATCTGAAAACGCAGAAATATCTACCACTCGAGGGCTCGTTCGATCTGAACCAGGAGCTCTTTTTGATGTATATGTATCTGAGAGCGGGGAAACACACATCGTCGTAGAACAAGCGGCTGTTTCCGTTCTCGATCCGCTCGATCACGAAACAACTCTCCAAGCCGGAGAAGAACTTCGTTTGCGAACCGACACCCGATTGGCGGATAAGTTTGATGTCCCGAGCGACCTCTCTCTTTCTTCGACACAACTCCTTGCGATCGAATCCAAACTTTTGATCACACGAACAAAAGTACTAGGAGCCGTTGAGAAGAAAATCGAAGGACAACAAAACACATTCCAAGAAGATCTCGCTTCTGCAGAACGAACATTCCGATCTATCGTGAACGTCTTGAATGCTTCTCGACATATGGAAATCGGAAAACGAATCAACACAGATCTTATCGAAAACAATGCTGTTTACGAGGCTGTTGCCGAAAAGACAAATGACGAGGCTTTACTCGAAGACATTAAGGCCATCGAAACGCTCATTGGTCTCGTACAAGACAAAGAATACTACTTGGCATTCTCTGTCCCTCATACAGCGAGCCTAAGCTACAACCGATACGTTTTGCTCGAACGAATCTTCCAACTTGGAACTCCAAAAGAACAAAATTTTGGAAACGTACTCAAAGAACGATATGTCCAAAACTTCTTGCAAGACATCCAACAAGAAACACTCAAACTTGATCAAGTAACCGTCTTGAATGAGAAAATTGGACGACTCCCTAACACACTGAGTGCCACTCAGTTCCTACGAGAAGTACAATCAAACCTAGATCTTGATCTTGCAAAATTGCTCGAAGAAAAAATCTCAACACTGTAGATCAAACCATTTGCCCTTGTTCTAATCGAATAACACGCGGCTGTGTTTCGTGTACCAAAATATCGTCGTGCGTGGAGAAAAGAATCGTAATCCCTGTTTCTTGATTTAGCTTTTTAAAAAGCTTCCCAATCTCCCGTGTGTTTCCAGGATCCAGATTTCCTGTTGCCTCATCGGCGATGAGAATTTTAGGGTTATGTACCAATGATCGGGCAACGGCCACACGCTGTTTTTCTCCTCCAGAAAGTTGGTGAGGAAAGAGATGTTCTTTGCCTTCTAACCCAACCAAAGAAAGGAGCTTCGGCACACGAGAAGCAATCAAATCATCATTTCCGCATACTTCTAGCGCAAAGGCTACATTGTCATAAGCACTTTTTTTCGGAAGAAGACGAAAATCCTGAAACACCACTCCGATCTGCTTTCTGTACTTTTGCAAACTACTTGCAGAAAGGTCAGATAACACAATATCATCTAAGCTCACATGCCCACTTGTCGGACGCTGTGCACCAATCAGGATTTGAAACAGGGAAGATTTACCCGCCCCAGAGACCCCCAGAACCGCTACCAGTTCTCCGGGTGTCACATCAAAGCTAATATCACGTAATACTTGTGTGTCTCCGAGTGTGAGAGATATGTTTTTAAAAGCCAGCATGCGTTGATTTTTTTCTTTATTGTGACATACTCTCGCTGATGAAAAAAGCCCTTTTGTTACTCGTTTCCCTTTTCTTAGTCGGAGGTGCCCTTGGGACGACACAAGCCCAACGGATTCCTACTCTTGATTTTTATTATGGAGCCACCTGTCCACACTGCCATGATGAGATAAAATGGTTTCCCGAACTCCAAGAACTCTATCCAGATCTCAAGATCAATAAATACGAAGTGTGGCTGGACATGAAAAACAAGCGAAAACTTGAGGCACACCTCCAATCCCTCGGGGCAGATTTCGTGGGAGTGCCTGTAAACATCATTGAATCTGATGTCGTGACAGGATTTAAGCCGAGTGAAATCTTGGCAACCATGGAAAAAAACTATGGAGCGCCTTCTCGCCAAGCACGCATCCACCCCGGAGAAGACAAAGAATCAAATTGGCAAAAATTCTTAAAAATGCCTTGGCCAAGTATGGCTCTTATTTTAGGGTTGGTGGATGGATTTAATCCGTGTGCCATGTGGACGCTTTTTGTTCTCATTGGGTTTTTGCTCGGAATGCCAAACAAAAAGAAACGATGGCTCATCGGAGGAATCTTTATCAGCTCAAGCGCGATTTTATATTTTGGAGCCCTTCTCGCTTATTTCTTTGGATTTTCTCAAATCTCCGCCTTTGCTGGAGGTTCTGTCATGATGTGGATTTTCCGTGGAGTTGGAGCATTAGCTATATTCACTGGAGGAAAGATTTTGTATTCTGCGAGACAAGCACAGATCGAATGTGAGGTCCGAGATGCTGATAGCCGAAAAAAATTCTCACAAAAAATGCAGGACGTATTGGGAAAAAACAACATCTGGATCGTGATCTTGGGAGTAATTGGATTGGCCTTTTCCGTAAACTCTATCGAGCTCTTGTGCTCTTTTGCAATCCCAACGACCTTTACGGCTTCCCTTGTGAATCTGGATCTTCCTCTTTGGAAATCAATTTCGGCTCTCTTGATGTATACCTTCACCTACATCCTGGATGACGTTGTTGTCTTTCTTATCGCTATGTGGACTCTTTCTCTCAAAGTATTTTCTCCAAAACTCGTCCAATGGTCTCATGGGATCGGAGGAATTCTTCTTTTGCTCTTGGGAGGCGCGATGCTGATCAATCCTGAGATTTTGAACACAATCTTGAGTTAAATCTTCCGCGACACATTCCAAAGTGCCAACATTCCCCCTACCGACAATACAAATGGAACGGTGGTAATGGTGTATTGGAGACAAAGGTTAAATATCGAATGAATCAATATCGCTAACAAAAACCCTTCGAGCAGGACTGATCGTGCAGCATGTCCACGCAGTGTTTTTTGGAATGAAAAAAGAAGGTGTAGCCGTGTCACATGAAAGGTAAAAATATCAACCAATTGTTTCCATGTCGGAGGAACAAACAAAACTCGCCAAGGCGCTTCTTTTTGGGATTTGTGTACGGTGGTAGAGAGATACGCTCCCGCATAAAACAGCCCAAAAATCCCAGTCGTAAATGCGTGCAAAAGCGAAGACATCCAAAATCGCCCCTGAAATGTCAGCCAAAACTCTGGAGAATTGAACGTAGATTCTTCAAACACTTTCCAGAGATAAAAAACATTCTCCGCTACCGCAAACCCCAACCCTACGGCAAATCCATACATAATTCCTTGGGATACAGAATGAAATCGACGACGAAAGATTTCCATAATCAACACCGCCCACAGGATTTTGAAAAACTCTTCTCCGACCACATTTCCAACAAGGGAGTCTACTGACAATGCCAATCCTACCGGCATCCACGTCCCCAAAGACAAAACGCCTGCCAACAAAGCCAGCAAAAGAACTCCCAATGGCTCTTTGATCGTATCCGCTCGATCAAACAAAACCAACCAAAACCCGCCCCCCATTACCGCTATTGGAAAAAAAGAAAGCCAGAAATATTCGTGTGTAAAAACCTCTAGATAGTGCATATGTATTCAAAAATAAGAATTAATCTCAGTATAACAAAAAAGGAGCCAATGGCTCCTTTTTTAACAGATCAAATAAAATATCCTCACTATTTTTCTGATCCGCAACAATTGCTTCTATATCCCGTAATTCCAAAGGGACATCGTGGAGAGGCAAACATAAGCCCCAACAAAGAAGCTCCTAGCAGAAGGAAGTACCAAGGCTTATCTCCATTTGGGAGATGAATACTAAAATAAGCGACTAAAATAATGACCAACTGACCAAAAAGAGCCAGGCGATACACAGACCTTGGGACCAGTTTTCCAAGGAGAACTGCCAACCCTCCCACTCCTTCAAAAATCACCACCAACCAATACGCAATCATCCCGAGTGTCCCCGACAAAGAAAGCTTGCTCGCAAGCATCCCTTGAAACATTTCAGGGTTTTTTAATTTCCCATACGCCATAACTACAAACAACACCCCCACGATAAGTCGAATCAGAAGGGGAAGAATTATAGGCGCATGGAAAGAACAACAATTCCCTGCCGAAGCCGAATTTGATTTTTTCATAAGTAAAAAATAATAGGTTCTTTCATGGTATATAACCGCATGACAAATGGCAAATTTTGACATTTCTCCAAAATACAACTCTGATGTTATTTCGAGGTAAAAAAATGCCTTCGAACGTTTTCACAAAAAGGTTCTGCTTTCGCTTGCATGATTTTAAAAAATTTGTATCTTCACTTAGATTCTCTTACGAACACTTACTTACTCATCATGGACCGATTTTTTACAATCCTACATCAAATCTGGGTTACGAAGAACCTTCGAGACCGGATTCTTTTTACTATTTTTGCACTCGTGCTTTTTCGGCTCGCAGCGCACATCACTATTCCGGGAGCGGATGTTGAGAAAATTCGATTCATCATGCAACAAGGAGACGGAAACTCTCTTTTGGGGATCTTCTCCATGCTGACAGGAGGAGCCATGGAAAACTTCTCTATCGTGCTTATGGGATTGACTCCATACATCAACGCATCGATCATCCTGCAACTTTTGGGAGTGATTGTTCCTGCGCTTGAAGACTTGAAAAAAGAAGGAGAAGCCGGACAACGGAAAATCAACCAATACACACGAATTTTGACTGTGCCACTCGCATTTATCCAAAGTTACGGAATGCTTATGTTGATCAACCGATTCTCTCCGGGAGGATCTATTATCGACATGGCAGATTGGGGTATTTTGCTCCCAATGATGCTCACAGTGACAGCCGGAACCGTTTTCCTGATGTGGCTTGGAGAACTTATCTCCGAAAAAGGACTCGGGAATGGGGTTTCTATCCTCATCTTTGCTGGGATCGTAGCAACGGTTCCAACGCAAATCGGAGGGGCCTTGAATGCGGCAACAACACCGGTAATTCTTGGATTAACTATTGCCACTATCGCATTGACACTCTTCGTGGTCTACGTCGCAGAAGCTGACCGACGAATCCCGGTGGTATACGCTTCCCGAAAAGGAGGAAAAGGACAACGATCGTTCTTGCCACTCAAGATCAACCAAGCCGGAATGATCCCGATTATCTTTGCGGTATCTTTGGCTTCTATGCCGTCAATCATGTCTCAGTTCTTTACGAAGTCTGATTCTGCAACGCTTCAAAAAATTGGAGAAATGTTTATGACCTACTTCAATCCAGGATCTCCATCTGCGTGGTATAACATCATCTACGCATTGCTCATCTTTGCGTTTACATTCTTCTACGTATCAATCACATTCGAACCAAAGAAAGTAGCCGAAAATATCCAAAAACGAGGAGGGTACATCCCTGGATACCGACCAGGACGTGAAACAGAAACATTCCTTGGAGACACGACAAATCGACTTGCTTTCTGGGGAGCGATCTTCTTGTCTGTCGTAGCGATCTTGCCAATGGTATTCCAAAAATGGATGTCTGGAGGAGCGGGGACAATTTCCCTCTTTATCTCTGGAGCCGGAATGATCATCGTGGTATCTGTGGTGCTCGACATTATCCGACGAATCAATTCTCAATTGGTGGCGCACGACTACGACAAACTGTAAATTTAAAGTTCGAACTCTTCAAAGAGTTCGAACTTAACCTTTAAAAAGCCCGGTCCTCGGGCTTTTTTTGTATCTCAATTTTCGGTAGAGTCTCCATGATGAAAACGATGCTTGTCACCAAACGCGAAAACGTTCTGTATCTCACCGGATTTAACGGATCATTTGGGTTCGTGATTCTTGAATATGATCAAAGTAGAGACGCGATTAATCGCGTCTCTAGACTTGGGACCGATGCCCGATATATAGAACGCGCAAAACAATGCACAAA
>JBNKLH010000057.1:0-6962 GCA_050292255.1 Candidatus Altimarinota bacterium
AAAAGTATTGAAACCAAATTGGTTTGAGAACACAGAGAAGCTTACAAAAACTCAGCGTCAAAAACGAAGCAAACGTATGCTTCTTCGATTAGAAATAGTGGCGATTTTATTTTTGATTCCTTGGACTTGGTTTTATGCCCTGAATATTTTCCCTCGTATTTCAGCAGGATTTGGAGGGGCGCGTCCGGTCGTGGCACGTCTCATCGGAGAGACGGATGCTATCAAAAAAATCAATGACCTTGTGGCTTTTGAGACGGGGGTCCCACCAGAAAAACTTCCGTTCGAACAAGTTCCAGGAAATGATTCACTTGCCATTGGAGCGAACGTGAAAATTTTAGACCGTAACAAAGATCGAGTGTTTCTTCTTTTGACAAAGGATTTGTATTTGAGTTCTACGTCTAGCTTTGTAAAAAAACTGATTGATCTTGGATTGGTTAAAAATGAAACAGTAGAAACGATTGATACCGAAAACCTTATTCCAAAACCATTGATTGTAAAAGCATCAGAAATTGAAGGAATCACTAACACTCTTTTTGTTCCACCAGAAGGGACTACCGTGGCAGATTTGGAAATCGCAAAACAGGTTTTGATGAATAATCCGGATAACTTTGAGCAGATTTCGGAGGTGATTTCACAGGATCTTCCGGGAGTGGGAGAAGCGTTGATTGCGGCATTTAAACGGGATCAAGAAAGAAAATCTACTCCTGTTGTCGTGGCAGTCAATAAACCAACTCCAGTAGAGACGGTTGTTGAAACGCCCACAGAAGAACCTGTTTCAGAGCCAACAGAAACAACTACAGAACAACCAACCGAAGAAACTCCATCAGAAGAGCCTGCGGAGACTCAAACAACTGATCCAGAAAGAATGGAAGAGTTTGATCTTGCAACCGCATTGGACGAAGTCTTGAGTGGAGTGGATTCTGCGTTTTTGAATTTCCGAAACAGAATCTATGCACAGGCAGGTTATCTCGAGCAAAATGAACGGCGCTCTGGATCAAATTCTACGCAACGACGAATCTTGATTACCGATATTACGGATACTATGAAAAATAGATTTCCAGCGGCCTGGGCTCAAATAGATCTGAATAATAACTATTTGATTATTGGTCAGCAAGATGATGATTTTGCAACAAAAATTTTACAAGCCTTTCGAGGGGCAGAAGATCCAGATCAGATTGTACAACGATTAAATACTATCAACCCTGCGCCGAAGGAATCTACTTTTGAGGAGACGGTTTCTGGAGCAAAGACTATTGCTAAAAACCTTACTTCTATCAATACACTGGAAAATCGAAAGTTCGTAAGCCAACAGTTGGTCGATCATTTCAATGGAAAAGCACCGAGAGATCGAGCGTACTGGTCAGATACGAAATACCTTTCAGCAGGAGCTGAAGAAGAACAGTATTTTGAACGTCTCGGGAAATTGCTCAATACAAAAGACTGGGAAGAGTTTGGAGTGATGTCATTGGATTTTTATCACACGATGGAACTTCCTGTTGAAGAGGTGGAGGAGGAAACTCCCGTAGCCGAAGAAGAGGTCTCAGAACCGACGACAGAGGAAACGACAACCGTTGAAGAAGAAACACCAACAGAGGAAACTCCTGTTGAAGAAACGACCACAGAAGAGACAACGCCTCCGGCAGAGGAGACGACAACAGAAGAAGCGACCACAACGGATACATCTACGACGGACACTTCTACAACGGATACAACCACAGATACAGATACATCTACAACTGATACTACGACGACAGATACAACGCCAGAAACTACTCCAACGGATACAACAACGCAATAAATTGAGACTTCGGGTTTTCGAGTCGATATTTTTTGCCTACAATACGGTCAATGAAAAAGAAAATACTCGTGACCGGTGGAGCAGGATTTATTGGTTCAAACTTCTGTAATATCAATAAGGACAAATATGAGATTGTAGCGCTTGATAATCTTTTTTTGGGAGATGCACAGAATCTGGATGCAGAAATTAAGTTTGTAAGGGGTGATGCATGTAATCGGGAGGATCTTGAAAAATGTGGTACGAATTTTGATGCAATTATTCACTTTGCGGGGACGAGTTCTGCGCCGATGTTTACGAATGGAGAACGAGAAGAAGGGCGTGATTCGAATTTTGTGTGGGGGTATGAAAATGCGGTGAAGAGCTTTGTACAGGTTTTGGATTTTGCGGCGGAGATTGGAGCAAAGAAAGTGCTGTATGCTTCAACCTCTTCTCTGTATGCCAATAATCCGATGCCTCTCACCGAGGATCAGAATGTGATCCCACCGAACCATTATTCAGTGACGAAATTTTTATATGAAAATGCGGCTCGATGTTTTTGCCAAGTGCATAAAAATATTGATGTAGTGGGGTTTCGATTTATGTCGATCTATGGTCCGAATGAAGAAGCCAAGGGACAATACGCAAACATGATTTCTCAATTCCTCTGGGATATCGCTCGGGATCGTCCACCTGTGATCTACGGGGATGGGACTCAGTTCCGAGACTTTACAAATGTTGTCGACGTGGTTCAGGCACTGACTAAAACGATTGAATTTTCCGAACATTTGGGGGCAGAAGTCTTCAATATCGGACGAGGTGAATCAACCTCTTTCAACGATATTTTTTCGCAGATTAATGAAGCACTTGGAAAGAATGTTGTGCCGATCTTTATCCCAAATCCGGTGAAAGAAATGTATGTGGCAGGGCAACATGCTGATATTTCTAAAATTCAAAAGAAACTCGGATTTGAGCCAATGGTAGATCTTGAGAAAGGAATTGGACGATTGGTCGATGAATTGGATATTTCAAAACTTCGTGATACGAGCTCTGATCTCTGGAAGAAATCACATCTAGGGGAGTACTAGTTTGAACCACAGATTTTAGATACACAAAAAAAGAAACCCTTTTGGGATTTCTTAAACTTTTCAAATGGGGCGAACGATGGGGATCGAACCCACGGCCAATGGAACCACAACCCATTGCTCTACCACTGAGCTACGTTCGCCGTATCAAAGCTCGGGGATTGTATTATTTTTGCAGAAGAATGCAATAGGTTTTTGTGAGGATTATTATTCCTTCTTTTCTTTGGCAATCTCTCTCATAGCTCGTTCTACCTCTTTCTGTATTTGATCTAGATCTGAGAGTTGTTTTTGGTGTCCTGTTATTCCTTTTTGAGCTTGTCTTATTTCCGCATCATCATTTAATTCTTTATTACCGATTTTCATTTTTCTGAATTTTTTAGCAATATTAATTTTCATTCTACTAATTTTTTTTCATTTGTCTATTTCTAGTGAGAGTTTTTTTCCTTATTTGGTTTGTGCTAATATCGACAAGATTTTTTCAAAGGGAATATGAGAATCGGGATTGATGCGAGGATGTTTTCAGATGGTTTTACCGGGATCGGACGGTATAATTTTGAGCTGACGAAGCGACTTTTCGAGCAAAAAGAGATGAATGGGGAGCCTCTTGAATGGGTGATTTTCCTCAATGATCCAGAGTTTTCGAAGTTTGATTTTCCAAAACATGTAAAAAAAGTTCGCGTAGATGCACCGATTTATTCGCTCGCGGAGCAGACAAAGTTTCTCCCGATTTTGTATAAAGAAAAATGTAACCTCGTTCACTTCACGCATTTCAATGTGCCGATTGGGTACCGGAAACCTTTCGTGGTAACGATTCACGATACGACGATTAATTTTTATCCGGGGAAGAAGTTCGACAAGTGGTATCACAAGAAAGGATACGATGCGATCATGACGAATGCGGTTCGTTCTTCAAAAAAGATTATTACGGTTTCTGAAAACACAAAAAAAGATGTGATGCGGCTGTATGGAATCAAATCAGAGAAGATACAGCCGATTTGGATTGCGCCGTCAGAGGAGTTTGTGCCGATTTCCGATGCGGAGAAAACTGAGATTAAAAAGAAATACGATCTTCCAGAACAATTCTTGCTTTATACGGGAAACTGGCGTGAGCACAAGAATTTGGTGGGACTGTTGAAGGCGTTTCATCAACTCCGATCAAAGAATGATTCATTAGAACTGGTGATCACGGGGAAGCCGGATCCTCACTATCCAGAGGTTTTGGAAACGATGAAAGCATTAGGCTTAGAAAGTGCGGTAAAGATGCCTGGATTGGTGGATTTTGAAGATTTGAGAAAGCTCACAGCTGCCGCGACTGTATATGTGTTTCCGAGTTTTTATGAAGGGTTTGGGTTGCCACCTCTTGAAGCGATGAAGTGCGGGACGCCGGTGTGTGCATCGAATGTATCATCTATTCCAGAAGTGTGTGGTGATGCGGCTATTTTATTTGATCCGGAGAATGTGAATGAGATGGCAGAGAGTATTGCGAAGGTTCTTTCAGACAAAGATCTGCAAAAAAAACTCGCTCAAAAGGGATTTGAACGAGTAGAGAAGTTTAGTTGGGATGAGTGTGCTACTCGGACTTTGGAGGTTTATCGATCTCAGTAATTTTCTTCGATTATTTTTTCAAATGCGGCGGTCCGTTTTTCTAGAGGAATCTTTTTCAAAGTAATTCCCAAAAACACAAGTAAACGACGGAGACTTGTTTGTGTGTGTGGTATCTCTCGGACATCATCAGGCGTCACATTTTCAGTAAGCAGTGTCAGTATATCCAAGAGCGTTTCACCGGGGACATTGTGTAGCTTTAGTTCCTGTATTTTTCCCAGTATTTGTTCCTCTAAAGTTTTCTGTACTGGTGCTTTCTTGCTTTCTAATTGAGGTTTTTCTTTGTGCTTCTTGTTTCTTTTCTTTTTAATTCTCTCGTTTTGATTCTCTTTCTTAATAGCTTCAACATCATTTTTTACAAAAATTCGGGGGATGGGATCCTGATAACTGTGAATAATCTCTCCATCCAGAACAGAAGGCAATTTGAGAGCTAGAATGGATAAATGAGGAATATCTTCTTTTGTGAGTCTCTTGAGTATCTCTTTTTCTTGAGGATTGAGGTTTATTTTTTCTCCTTCTAAGGCTCGGACTAATCTCACACAAGAGTCATGTGATGCAATTCCTAAATCTATCAATATACGATTTATCTCTGTTCGACGAGTCGCAAATCCTTTTTGTGTTAAAGCTTCATTTATGAGTTCCTCACGAGAGGGTTTCTTTCCTTTCTCCAACCAAAGTCTTGCTCCTGCGACAAAGAATTTTCTGGAGTTTTGAAATGAATAACGAGGATTAATTCCGAGGATAGATTTATGGATTCGACCTACCATTCCGATAATACCAACAGTATATACTCTATTATTTATAGATATTTCTACTTTCGTCTCAGGATCAAACGGGAGGATTTCTATCGCTGCACCATATTTTGATTTAAATTTTTGAAGTATCTCTACGGCATTTTCATTAAATAATTCCTCGGTTAAATCTTCTCTTTCTGCAAATTCTTTTCGACCTTCCTCGCTTAAAAATCCAGCATCGTTGAGTGGTAATTCATCTTTATTGGGCCATCGTCCTAATTCATTAAATTTGTGACATACAAAAGATACAAATTCAGTGGCATTATCCCATTTTATCGAGAATGCTCCGTGATATTTTTTTAATACCAATCTCACCAAAAGCGAACTCTCCATTTCATATTCTCTTCCGTCAATTTCTACAGAGATCGTATGAGAAACTTTCTTCCGTGAGCTCTTGCTTATGTATCGCTTTGCGGTGCCAAATTTTTCGTAGATAGCGGTGAGGATCTTTTTTGAGTGCGTTTCCAATTGTTTGAGAGATAAAGTCTTTTGGGCTTCCCATTCTTTGTAATAAGAAACTCTGAGTTTGTTCGCCTCCTCTTTTGTTGGTATGCGTCCTTTTTTCACCCAAGCATATATTATCTTCTTTCCCAGCCCGGGCTTTTCTTGTACCTCTGTGGAGTCAAAGAAATTTAACGGGACATTACTCAATACCCAATCCCAAGTGAATGATTCACCTTCTACCACTACTTCTTCTTTGAGTTTTCGTGCGGGGAGTTTTCCGGAGGTAATGCCTTCGGCTTTCTCTAAAAGAGAGATGATCTCCGGTAAGTTTTCTCTCGCAATTCGTTTCTTTTCGAATAAAGCTTCTCTGTTTTGTGCGGCTTTCTGCTTCGACTCCTTACGTCTTTTGGATGCTTCCTTATAAGCGATCCTGTGCGCATGAAGCATTTCCATGGCTTCTTCAGCAGACGGAATCTTATTGGCCAAAAAGTAATCCTTAATCATTCCGATACCAGGTCTGCATGACGCAAGTGCTTGTTTGTCGGAATAAGACATATCTGGATATAGAATCCCAAAAACAACCAAACGAAATTTCGTAGCCTCTAAAGAAATTACTGTGCCATCAACTTCCACAAGAGCTTCTGTTTGCCAGTTTCCATTGAAATATAATTTTTCGAAATAATGCTTTAGGTTTTCCTTTCCTACATGCTCTAGGAAATTCTTTTTCAACTTATTGGTTTTTATCCAGAGACCAACTTCCTCTTCGTCTGGCATGTGTCCACTTTTTTCCCAGTATTCAACAACTTTTGTCCCAATAGCAACTAAAAAACCAGCTTCGTAGGCGGAGTATTTTGGGATGCAAGCTCTTAAGCAAGCCGTTCTAAAAACGCTCCATGACATGCTATTTGTATTTCCTCCCCATTCGACTTCTATTTTCGTATTGAGGTCTAGATCTTTTATCGATCTGAATTTTTTGACCAGATCATGAAAACTTTCTTCCACAAGACGAACCGTCCAGTGTCGTTCTCGAGAGTCTAGGATTTCTTGTATGCTTTCTTGAGACAAAAAGCTCACACCATCATTCGATGATTTCTGACTGTCGCCTGTATGTAAATTTATTCCGAGAGGATCTCCTGAATGCGCAAGATCTTTCAGCGCTTGCTTGGCGGCTTTTGGGTCAAAAAAATTATCTTTTAGTTCATTCTGCAAACCTTGGCTTGTGGGCAAAAAAGCCTCTTCGAGAGTAGCAGGATGGAAGGAGCT
>JBNKLH010000058.1:0-6887 GCA_050292255.1 Candidatus Altimarinota bacterium
TCAGCTTTCCGCCCCCACCTCATCAATCTCCTCCGCTATTTCCTGCCAAAGATCCCACTGCTTCACCAGCTCCTTCTGCAGATCCTGATACTCAATCCCCAGCGTCTCCATCTTGAGCCGATTCCCTTGTCTCTCCGCCACGACAAACTTCTCTT
Organism: Candidatus Altimarinota bacterium; assembly: GCA_050292255.1. Classification (GTDB taxonomy): domain Bacteria; phylum Patescibacteriota; class Gracilibacteria; order UBA4473; family UBA4473; genus JBNKLH01. The sequence continues at coordinate 156 of JBNKLH010000058.1, forward strand.
TGTTTTCTGATTGTTTCTTTTCCAATTCCTTAATCTCACGCTCCACCCGTTCCAGCTTCCGTTTGAGCGGTCGAATGAGTCGTTCGAGCTCTTTTTTCTTTTCCCGGTGTACGGGATTGGATTTCTTTTCTTTGGTAGACTCCATGACATCCGGTTTCTCCATCTGCTCTGCGGTAAAACCTTTTTCTTTGAGGAAGTCCGCATACGTGCTCTGGAAAAAATACACCTCGTCTCCGTCAAAAACGATGAGTTTTTCGGCGATGTTTTCGAGGAAGTATTCGTTGTGTGAGACAAAGACCACGGCGCCTTCATATTTCTTCACAGCCGCGGACAAGGCTTCGATGGACTCGTAGTCCAAGTGGTTGGTCGGTTCGTCCAGGAGGAGGAGATTGGACGGGTTTACAAAGATCTTTCCGAGGTTGACCCGGGCTCGTTCTCCACCGGACAGCACTTCGATCTTTTTGAACGCCATGTCTCCGGAAAAGAGAAGGTTCCCCGCGATAGACCGAGCGGCTTGCTCTCCGATGTCTCCCGAGATCTGAAGTTCTTCGATGATGTTTTTCAATGGATCCAGACGATCAATATTCGACTGACCAAAAAATCCCCATTGCACATTTGGGTTGTATTTGAGCGATCCGTCTTGGATCTGGAGGTTTTGTCCGAGGATGTTGAGGAGGGTTGATTTTCCTTTTCCATTCGCCCCAATGATCCCGATCTTTTCTCCCGGTCGGATCTCAAAAGACACCTTTTTCATGAGGTCAAGCCCGGGCTCGTATCCAAAAGACAGATTGTGCGCCTCCAAGATCTTGGCTCCCGTAAACGCCAACTCTGGAAACGTAAAATGAATCGGTGGGATCGGGGGGAGGGCATTGAGCTTTTCTTTTTTCTCGAGCATCTTGACCCGAGATTGGACGAGTCCGGCAGATCGAGCTCCTGAGCGAAACTCTCGGATAAACTTTTCTTGGCGAGCGCGTTCTTTGGCTTCGTTTTTTCGTGTTTGTTCGTAGATTTCTTCTTCTTGCGCGATCTGTGCGTAGGCTTTTTCAGGGGCACCGTTGATCTTTTTGATCTTCTGTCGGTGGATCACGGCTGTGTGCGTGCAGACATTGGCAATGAAATTATGGTCATGTGAGACGCACAAGAGTTCGCCTTTCCACTGACGCAGAAATCCTTCCAGCCACCGAATACTCGTGATGTCGAGATAGTTGGTCGGTTCGTCGAGGAGCAGGAGATCGGGTTCAGAAAGCAAGAGCTGTGCGAGCTTCACCCGGATCTGAAATCCTCCGGAAAACGTATCGGGATGCTTGCGAAAATCATCACTGACGAACCCCAGTCCTGAAAGGAGTTTCTCTGCCTTCCAAATATCGTACTGCTGATCCTTGGGCAACACCTGAGCGACCTCGCCTACGATCGTATCATGAGAAAACACCAAATGCTGATCCAGTGCCCCCACGCGATAATTATCGGGATACGAAATCGTCCCGTCATCGGGGTTATCTTTCCCCAATATCAAATTTATCAACGTCGATTTCCCATACCCATTTCGTCCGACGACACCGACACGTTCTCGAGTATTGATCTGAAAATCCGCCTCATCAAATAAGGTCTGCGTCCCAAAGGTTTTCGTGATGTTTTTACAGAAAAGCATGTGCGAGAGGAAATTTAGCATAGAATGTCTTTCATGAAAATGCCCCCGCTTCGTTGAAGAGGGGGAGGGGGGTGTTCTATTCAAAAAATCCCCCTGTTTCCCCCTTTATCAAGGGGGACTTTTGATTCCTCTTTCCTTGAGAAAGGAAAGGGGCGAGGGGATAGGATTTCAATTTTAAAATTGAACCAAGAGGGTTTTCTCTTTACACTTTGTGCAATTAAATAAATTAAACAATGAAGAACCTTCTTATCGCTTCCTTTTCTCTTCTTTTATTGGCGGGATGTGCCACCACTCCAGCACCAGAATTACAAACCAATGCGACCTCTTCACCTCTCGCGACAGCGACGAAGCAAACACTTATGGGACGTCCGTCTGTGATTGTGTTCGGAGGGACCTACTGCCCACACTGCCAAAATGCCGTTCCGGTATTTAAAACAGAAATCGCTGATCCATACGCACACCAAGCCAACATCTGGGTAAACGTCATCGACCAAAAGAAATTTCCCGTCGATGTCCCACAAGGATTTAATCCAAACTTCACCTTTGAAGGATTGGCTCAAAAAAAATGTGGATACGTCCCGTCTTGGGTTGTCCTCGACAAAGAGACCAATCCCGTCCTCAGTTCATGTGGAACGGAGAAGTCTATCGATGATATGAAAGAAGCCCTCAACGGGCTTCTCAGTGCTTAGGATTCTTCGTCGTATTCGGTGATCACCAGTTTCATACCATTGACCTCCAGCTCTGTGACAGTGGGCTCTGCTTTTGCCGATTCTCCAACTTCTTCTGCTTCTATTGATGACTCTTCTTTCATCATTTCTTCTTCCGATTCATCGGACAATGGAGCGAGTGTTTCACTTTCTTCAAGTATCTCTTTCATGGGATTTTCTCCTAACTCTCCCCAAGAGAGAACTAATTTTTGAGTGTTTGTTTCAGGATCGATTTCTGTTTGCACAGTACTAATAAAGGCTTCACGTTTGTATCCAGTAAAGTTAACAATTGTCCCCGCAGAAATATTGAGCGGATCGACTGTCATTTTTAGTGTTTTTTCTATGAATTCTTTAACAGATTTTTCTTCTTCTTTAGAAACCGAAAGAGCTGTCATTTTAGAGCAATTTTCTTGAGAGACGATTCCGTCTTCGGTATTCCATTCTATAGTTGTAGATTCTGGTGAAGTAAAATCAATCCCGACTGAATCCTTTATATCTTCTATGGTTTTATTTTTTTCATTTCCTTCAATCTCTATTTTTACCTCTTCTGCTATTTTCATTTCTTCTTCCTGTGCTTTCATTTCAGCGGCTTCTTTTGCTTTTTGGGCATCAATCTCAAAATCCTGATCAATCTCTTCATTGAGCACCTCAATATCTTCTTGTCGATCCGAAACCTCTTTTTCGAGCTTTTTGATTTCATCCTTCAAGGCTTGAATTTCTTCGAGCAACATATCAATGGTTTTTACTTTGCTTTCCATTTCTCCCGCTTCTGCTTCTTCTGTCATTTCTGACTCTGGCATAGATTCCTCTTCCAAAGATTCATCCATCATTTCTTCTTTTTCCACGACCATTGCGTCGCTCGGCTCTTCTGTACAGTAGTCTACGGCAGACACCACAGGACAAGAAGTTTCGACTCCATTGGAGTTCATTTTTTCCTCACATACTCGGTAGGTGATTTCTTTGGTTCCGTCGGCTCGATCTTTGATGTAGTAGCTCATGACCTCTGTGATCGTATTTTTATCCGTTGAATATTTGTACTGATAAGAGTTTTTGACACATACAATATCGTAGTTTTGTTCTTCCGGAATTTCAGGAACCCACAAGGATACATCTTCGTATCCATGGCTCATTTTTTTGTATTCTCCAGAAAATCGTTCTACTCCCGCTGCACTTTTGGGATCACATTTATAAGGAGAAAGCATCCCGCACGCAGCACTAAAGTCTTCTGCGTTGTAGCTCGCAAAATATTTCCCCACAAAATCCAAAAGAGGGGAGTCTGCCTGAGCAGATACATTTCCAAACAAAATCGCACTCACTGAGAAAGCGGCTACGAGTAAATATTTTCGCATATTGAAAGATTAAAAATTCGCACCTATCACTATTCTTTTTGATCCCAAAAATCAATCCTTTCCCATAGCTCTCAAAAGGAGAATATTGAATAGTGATGAAATATAAAATCCCCCTACTTCCCCCTTTATCAAGGGGGACTTGAATTCCTCTTTCCTTGAGAAAGGAAAGGGGCAAGGGAATAGGATTTTACTCTTTACACATCATCCTTCTTTCCCAAGTACGTCGTATAGAGATAATTCGTCTGAGCGGGGAACTCTGCCGCCAAGGTATCGATCTGTTTGGTGACCGGAAAAATTTTGAATTCTTTTCGTTTGGCACGAACGTCGTGTTCAGTAACTCCAGTTAGGCGAGCGATTTCTACGTCCGCGAACCCGAGGAGTTTCGCTTCTCGCAGAGAGGCTTCTGTTAACTTTTTTTCCTTTTGTAATTTTCGGGCGTAGACCGCGATTCGATTGAGTTGTTGCAAGAACCAATGATCAATCTTCGTCATTTCCCAGATTTCCTGAACCGTGAACGTTTCACTAAAGAGCGCATGAGCTACCGCAAAAAGTCGTCGTGGAGACGCAATCCGAAGGTTTTTTTCAATATCTTTTTTGTCTTTAAACTCAGCTGGGGAGTCGAGAACTCCTTGTGACCCGATAGCAAGCATTCGGATGGCTTTTTGAACTACCTCAGGGAAGTTTCGCCCGAGAGCCATCACTTCTCCCACAGATTTCATTTCCGTAGAGATCTGATCGGTGACTTTTCGGAATTTTTGGAGATCCCATCGCGGGATTTTCAAAGCCACATAATCCAGTGCCGGCTCAAAGAACGCCGTTGTCTTTTGTGTAATCGCATTGGGGATGTTTGGAAGATTCTTTCCAAGCATAATATCCGCCGCTACTGCTGCCAATGGATATCCGGAGGCTTTTGAAGCGAGAGCCGAACTTCGGCTCAATCGTGCATTTACCTCGATCACTCGATATTGGCTATCGTCTTTTGGGTCGAGTGCGTATTGGATATTACATTCTCCGACGATCCCAAAGTGTCGGATCACTTTCAATGCCACGGTTCGGAGCATTTGGTATTCTCGGTTGGCCAATGTCTGACTCGGAGAAATCACGATTGATTCTCCAGTATGGATCCCGAGAGGGTCGAAGTTTTCCATATTCACCACCGTGATACAGTTGTCGACATTATCCCGAACGACTTCGTATTCGATCTCTTTCCATCCTCGGAGGTCTTCCTCGACCAAGAGTTGCGGAGAGAACGCAAAGGCCTCTTTGGCCATTTTTTCAAAGTCTTTTGGGGTTTCACAAAATCCAGATCCTTTCCCTCCCAAGGCAAATCCGGCTCGCATGATGAGCGGAAATCCGATTTCCTTAGACGCCGCAACGGCTTCTTCTAAATTATGTGTCGCGATTGATCGAGGAGTGAGGACCCCAATTTTTCGGAGGTTGTCCGCAAAGATTTTTCGGTCTTCCGTTGCTTCGATCACAGAGACAGGAGTTCCCAAAACTTTCACGTTGTATTTCTTCAAAATACCTTCTTTTTCGAGTTTCATTCCACAGTTCAATGCCGTCTGTCCTCCAAAAGAGAGTGCCAACGCATCTGGTTTTTCTTTCGCAATAATCTTCTCAACAAAGACGGTTCGAACCGGTACGAAGTATACTTTGTCCGCGCCCATAAAATCTTTTTTCTCATCCCAGTTTGGGTCTGTCTGGACTGTCGCAATATTTGGATTGATCAATATGACCTCATGACCAGCCTTTTTAAAGGTCTTAATCGCTTGTGAACCTGAGTAATCAAATTCACCCGCCTCCCCAATTTTGAGGGCTCCAGAACCGAGTAAGAGAATTTTCATCTTGCACATTATAACTATTTTTAATCTTTTTCCCACGGGAAATCGACCCATGTGTCATCATCCACCATTGCGCCGAAAAAATCACAATCAATGGAAGACTTTTTTTGGAGTAAACACGCGGTCTGCACCCCTGGGAATTTTTTGGTCAGGAAATCTAAGGTTTTCCCGGTATCCGCAATATCATCTACGATAAGCCATTTTTCGGGCTCTTTTATTGCTTCTGGGAATCCATCTACCGCGTGATACTGAAGCTCATCTTGTTTGGTTTCCCGATAAGATTCAATACAAATCGTTTTGATTTTTCGTATCCCGAGTTCACGCGCAATAAAATACCCCGGCACCAATCCACCACGAGTCGGGAGCAATAAATGATCAAATTTGTGATCGGAATCCTTAATCTTTTGAGCCAGGAGCTCGGAAAGTTTTTCTGCTTCTACCCAAGATAAAGGATATTTTTTCATAATTGTTTCACAAACTCATCAAAGAGATACTCTCCATCTTCGGGGCCTGCACAGGCTTCTGGATGGAATTGTACCGCCGAAATCGGTTTTGTTTTATGACGGATTCCTTCGACTGTCCCGTCATTAAGATTTTTGAACCACACTTCGTAGTCTTTTGGCAAAGAGTCACCATCGACCATAAATCCGTGATTTTGCGTCGTGATCAAACATCGATCATTTTTCACATCTTGCACCGGTTGGTTTACACTTCGGTGTCCGTATTTCATTTTTTGTGTCTTTCCTCCTGCGGCCAACCCAAACATCTGACATCCGAGACAAATCCCAAACATCGGAACATTTCGTTGCATGGCTTCTCGAGCAATTTCAATCGTTTCGATCATCGCCTCTGGATCTCCAGGCCCGTTACTGAAGAAAATCCCATCAAATTTTTCATTCAACTCAAAAGGATTTTGATCAAATGGAACCCGGATCACCCGAATCCCTCGTTTGAGGAAATTTCGAAAGATTCCGTTTTTGGCTCCACAGTCTATGAAGGCAATTGTTTTTCCGGTTGGATTCTTTGGCTCGAGGATTTCTACCGTTTTCGGAGAAACCTCTGGGACAAATAATCAAGGCAAATTCATGAGCTACATGGAAAGCACGCGCAAAGAAAATTGCGTTATCTATCGTTACTACATACCAGTGAGCAAAATGTCACCATCCCAAAAGGAGTAGAATCCATCC
>JBNKLH010000059.1:0-6784 GCA_050292255.1 Candidatus Altimarinota bacterium
AAATTTTGAAGTGTTTTTGGGCCGTTGAATTTCGGTGACGATGAGATTCGAGCAGATAACATTTTTGCCTATTTCACTCGGACCGTTGCCAATGTGGATCGACATGATGAATCTTCGCTGGCAGAAAGAAAAACACCACTGGCTACTTTCGGAAAAAAGATTATGAAAAAATCCCTTTTCCACCCCTGGAAATGGCCAAAAATTACTCAGTTTATTTGCCAAGAAATATATCAAACAGGAGGGGTATTTGTAGAAGGAATATCGCCTGAATTTTTTCCGGCTCCTCAGGACTTTTCCGTTATTGAGTGGAATCTGGGAGGAGCAAAGGCTTCACGATTTTTACAAAAAAAACTCACGCTTACGTTTCGAGAAACGGCTCCCAAACAATGGAAGGGGATAGGGCATTTTTCTGTACGAAATATAGGAGGATATGATGAGCCCTTATCTCAGACTTGGAAAGGAACTTTTGAATTCCGATTTCCGGAAGTATTACATGCAGAGCCGGCCTTTTTCTCGGGAGAACTCGCTCCGGGGGAGGAGGGATTTGAGAAAGAATTTCAGTTTGAATTTCAGGGAGAATTTAATGAAATATCAGTATTCCAGCCTCGTGGACAGAACATGTTGTTGGATTTGACGGTGTCGACCTTTCCTCAGCAATCAATTTTTTCTCACACGCTGGATGTTCATGAGAATGTGGGGGAGTTTGTTGGGAAATTAAAGCCTGGGCGAAATGTTTTCCCGTGGCGAGAAGAATCGGATATTCAGGTCCCATTTGTGACCTTTCATGAAGTAATCCCATTTGCCGCGTTATCTGACGAACTGAAGTCAGTTTTTGAGTCTTATGCTTCTCCGGAGGATCGTGTTTTGTCTTTGGCTGAAATTCACTTCAACGAGTTGATTACGATCTCTCCTGATGTGCAAGCAATTATTACCGATAAAGATGTTGTGAATAGTGAGATTGCCGATCAACCAGAATTTAAAGTCATTGAAATGTTGCCAGATGAGCGTTCTGCGGTCGTGGGGTTTTGGCGAGATGGAGAACAGACAGAAGAACGATTTTCTATTCAGTTTTCAGGGATTACTGATCGATGGGGCAATGAAATTTCGGATCAGAAATACACCCTGATGATTCGCTAATTTTTTGTAACAAACTTCTGTTTGGTGCGTATATGTTTGTGGCTCTTTTGACTTTTTTAAAAATCTAAATAAAAAGCGAGAGCCTTATTTATATCTTAAAATATATAGAAATGGGAGTTCTAGATAAATTGAAAATCAATAACACGGACGCAAAAACGGCACAAAAAAGAGTAGAAACAAACCCTGATGATTTGGCTATGGAGGCTCATCGTTTGGGGGTGAGTAAAGGTGTTTTGCAGCAAATTATTCAAGCAGAACAAGATGCCGAAGAAGCCAAACAAAAAGATTAATTTTTTTATTTCTAATGATTTAGAGATGTTTCGAAAAGCGGTTGAGACAGGATTGAAGGAAAATACGCCTCCAGAAGGAGGAAAAAGAAATAATACAGAGGTACACCTAACCGTGGAAAGAGTTTTAAGGGACTCATCACGTAAAGGAGTAGAAGCCCTTCGTATAGGGGTGACAGAAGAAACTCTTGAGAAAATTATAGAGGCTTCAATAGAAAATAGAGAGCAAGGAAATTAACCCAATATTAGAGAAAAAGTTTTGAGGGAATATTTGCAAAAGCATCTATTCCCACTTTTTTCATTCAGTGCAAGGCGTATTCATTGATGAAACCTTGATAATCTGTTAAAATTCTGCGACAACAAAAGCGCTATTAGCACTCGGAATTGTCATTTGCTAAAAATACCATTTAAAGCTTACAAACACTATGGCAGCATCACACTTTGATTCGTTTACACAGTTTGCAAAAAATACATTGATCCTGTCTCAAGAAGAGATGCGATTATTGAGCGATACGCAAGTACAGACACAACATTTGCTTCTGGGGATCTTGCGACAACCCAAATCTATGGCGAGCGAAATTTTGCATCATTTTGGAGTAACGTATGAAAACGCTTTCCGAATTACAGAAGACTTGAAGACGAATAAAGCGGAAGGAAAAGGGGCTAAAAATGCTCTTGGAGAAGACAACATCTTTTCTCCGTTTGCTCAAAAGACTATTGAAATGGCAGCGCAAGCAACGTTGGATTTTGGAAACTCAATGGTGGATTCAGAACACATCTTGTACGCTCTCGTAAAACAGAAAAATTCTGGAGCCGTGCATGTGCTCCAAACGCTGATGGTGCGACCAGAACAAGTGGTTGAGCATTTAGAAAATATTTTCAAAAGTGCAGAAAAAAGCAATGTTACCGATGATGGAGCTCGAAAATTGGGTTCATTGTTGGATGGATTGCATCATATTTTAGTGGGGATCGCATCTGGATCAGAACGATCTGGAGGAGGAGGGCAATTTTCTGCCCGTGGAGACGAATTTATGCAACAACAAGATGGAGGAATGATGGGACCAGAAACTCCGACAGATGACCAACGCGGATCACGACGACGAAAAAAATTGGCGTTGGATTATTTCTGTGACGATTACACAGAAATGGCGATGGAAGGAAAGCTTGATAAAATTATCGGCCGAGACTTGGAGATCCAACGAGTGGTCCAAATCCTTTCTCGAAAAACGAAAAACAATCCGGTTCTTTTGGGAGATCCTGGGGTCGGGAAAACGGCGATCGTAGAAGGTTTGGCTCAACGAATTGTTGAAGGACACGTGCCGGATGTATTGGCAGATAAACGAGTGCTCGTACTCTCTATGGCAAATTTAGTAGCCGGAACAAAATACCGAGGGGAATTCGAAGAACGAATTAAACGATTGATTGAAGAGGCGTCTGCAAGTGAAAACGAAGTAGTTCTCTTTATCGACGAATTACATACGATCATCGGAGCCGGATCCGGAGAAGGATCTTTGGATGCGGCGAATATTTTGAAACCAGCGCTCTCTCGAGGAGTGGTACAAGTGATCGGAGCGACCACTCAAGAAGAATACCGAAAATACGTGGAAAAAGATTCTGCTCTTGCCCGACGATTCCAGCCCGTAGATGTGCCAGAACCAACAGAAGAACAAGCGCTTGAAATCTTGAGTGGATTGCGACCACACTACGAAAATTACCATATGGTGAATATTTCACCAGAGGCAGTCGAATCAACCGTAAAATTGTCTATGCGATATATTCAAGATCGATTTTTGCCAGATAAAGCGATTGATCTCTTGGACGAAGCCTGTGCGGCCAAAAGCTTGGGAGGTCGAACCAATGGAAAAGAGTTGCGAGAAATGCGACAAAAATTAGCAAAACTCCAAAAACAAAAAGAGTCTGCGGTGATCGCACAAAACTACGAAAAGGCAAACGAACTCCACCAAAAAGAATTAGATGTGGAGGCTCAGATTGAAAAGATAAAATCAAAGAAAAAAACAGGAAAGAAAGTGAAAACCGTTACGGCCGTAGATGTAGCTAATGTGATGGAACAAATGACCGGGATTCCGGTTTCGAAGTTGATCGATACAGAGCTTGGGCAACTAAGCAAAATCGAAGAAATCCTTCAAAAGAAAATTATGGGACAGGACGATGCTATTCAGTCTGTATCACGAGCTATTCGTCGATCTCGATTGGGATTGCAGGATCCGAAACGCCCATTGGGAACATTTTTGTTTCTCGGACCGACAGGAGTTGGAAAAACTGAACTCGTAAAGAATTTGGCCAAAGAGGTCTATCACGATGAAAAAGCGTTGATCAAAATGGACATGTCTGAATTTAGTCAGTCTCATACCGGATCGCGATTGGTGGGGGCTACGGCAGGATATGTCGGACACGAAGATGGAGGAGAGTTGACCGAAAAAGTGCGACGAAAACCGCACTCTATTGTGCTCTTCGATGAAATTGAAAAAGCACATAAAGATGTGCATAACATGCTTCTCCAAATTTTCGAAGATGGAGAACTCACTGATGGAAAGGGACGAACGGTATCTTTCCGAAATACGATTATTGTGATGACTTCGAATATTGGAGCCAATCGGTTCCAACAAAATGCGAACTCAATTGGATTTTCAGCGAGCAAAAAAGATTTATCTGAAAGTCAGCATGAGTTTGATCATATCTCAGATGAGGTAAAGAAAGATTTGAAAAATGCATTTTCACCAGAATTCCTCAACCGAGTGGATTCAGTCCAAATGTTCCACCCATTAAACCGAGACTCAATTAAAAAGATCGTAAAAGTTCAATTGGACGAATTGCTTGGTCGACTCAAAGATCGAAAGATTACACTTAAAGTCGGAGGAAACGTGATTAATGCGTTGGCAAAAGCAGCGTATAACCCAGAACACGGAGCACGAGAAGTTCGACGGGTGCTTATGGATCGTCTTGAACATCCAATGGCCGAAGCGATGGTTCTCGGACAGGTAAAAGACGATGAAACCTATAAAGTCTCTTATGACGCAAAAAAGAAAGTGTGTGCGTTTGAGAAAGTGAAATAGGTTTTCGGTAGGGAGTTGGAGAGTTTCAGAGTTAGAAAGTTCCAAAAGCTACGGACTGACGACTCTGGACTACGGGCAAAAAAGCGAACAATGGAAACATTAAAAGATCAGATTCGTATTCTCCTCAAGAAAAATATCTTGCTACAGGCGAGTACGAAAGAGTTTATCTTGGCGCAGATTGATATTTCCGAAGAACGGCAACTTCGCGACTTTGTTGAGCTGCTCGAGCAAGGCCTTCGGGCGACAGAAAAAGTGTTTGAAGAAAAAGCAAAAGCCGATCCGAACTTTGTGCCAAAGGTGCGTCGGTTTCATTCAACCGTTCGAGCCCGAGCGATTGTGCGTCATGAGCAACAAGGGAGAGTGAACGAAGAAGAAGCGTTAGAAAGTCTTGAACAAGATATGAATCATTTATAACCTCTGAGAATGAATTCTGCATTTGGACAATTTATCTTCCTTGATGCACCAGAAATGGGGCAGGAAGTTGTGTCCCAGGATGAATCCAAGGAGGCTATTCAAGAAATTCCTACGGGAGCGGAAATGGTCGATACGGTGGCAAATGTCCTTGAGCAAGAAGCGGTTGATATGTCCGCGGACGAAATCAAAGAGTACTTTGATCTCACTTCGTTGGAGGATCAAAAGAATCTCATTGCGCTTGATGCGATTGAAGGGTTACTTCGTATTGCCGCTTAGTACATTACAGCTCCTTGATTGGTAAGTCGTCCAGTTCGATCTCTTTGTCGAGCTTTTTGAACTTTTTGAGTTACTTCTTCTATTCCTGTTACTACCACAGGAGGAAGTTCTTTTGGCTCAGTTTCATTTTCGGAAGGGAAAAAGGTTTCGTTACTGTAGGGGTCGTACACGTTTACATTGTTATTCATTGGGAAAATGGATTAAATAAAAAAACACCGTCTGATGTCAGGCGGTGAGAGAAAGATGAGTCTTTTACTAAATTATCAGGACATCACATCTCCAACCGCCGTGAGGCGATTTTCAAGGTATGACGTTTAATAATTGTAAGAGTGTTCATCGTATGAGTGTTTTTCCACCGAAATGCCGTGAGAAGCTCGAAACCATTTTTCCTCGAGTTGCGAGGTGGGTGTCCATACCAGCTGACCACGGTCAACCGTTTCCGAACTCCCTGTTTGTGGTGATTAGGAGAAAAAGATTTGGCTCTTCACGAACAATTCAGTTTCACACTCGTTATAACCCGAACACAAATTTGGGTCAAGAATAATTTGTTGACACAGGGATGAAGGTTGAAAATATATAGTTTTTGGAGAGGTAGACGCGTGATTAATCGTGCGTCTACAACATTATATATTTGCCTTTACTAATCTGTTTAAAATGCTACATTCTCTAGGCTTTTTAGCTTGTTGGCTTTTGAACTTTTAAGCTTGTAATATGAACCTCAAAATTGGAATTGTCGGATTGCCGAATGTCGGAAAATCTACTTTGTTTAACGCGCTCACCGGAGCCAAAAATGCAGCGGCAGAAAATTTTCCGTTTTGTACGATTGATCCCAATGTCGGGATTGTATCCGTGCCGGATGCGCGGGTAGAGAAGCTCCGAGAAATGGTTCAACCAGAAAAAACACAATATTCAACGGTAGAATTTGTCGATATTGCAGGATTGGTAGCAGGGGCCTCTCAAGGAGAAGGTCTTGGGAATAAATTCCTTTCACACATTCGTGAATGTCAGGCCATTGCGCATGTGGTTCGTGATTTTGAGGATAGTGATGTACACCATGTTACAGGGCGGATTAACCCAGGAGAAGACCTGGATGTGATTTTGACAGAATTGGTCTTGGCAGATCTCGAATCGGTGAATCGGCAAATAGAACGGGTAACCAAGAAAGCAAAATCAGGAGATAAAGAATCAAAGCTTGAACTAGAACTTCTTGAAAAGGTAAAAGTGCATCTTGATGCGGGAGAACTCGTGCAGTCTTTTGCGGCGGATTTGGATGAAGAAGAGCAGGTACGAATGAAGCGGTTTAACCTTTTGACCGAAAAGAAATATTTAGTGGTGGCAAATACGAGCGAAACAAACTTCGCGAACTTTAACGAAGCTGAATTCCGAAAAAAATTGGGAGAGAAATTTAATGCTATTCCAGTGGTTCCGATTTGTGCGAAGACAGAAGCAGAATTGTCAGAACTGGATCCAGAAGAACGACAAATGTTCCTTGAAGAGCTCGGAGCAGAAAAATCTGGATTGGAAGCCTTGGCCCAAAAAAGCTTCGAAATGCTGGGACTCCAAAGCTACTTCACTGCCGGGAAAAAAGAAGTGCGT
>JBNKLH010000060.1:0-6652 GCA_050292255.1 Candidatus Altimarinota bacterium
GGAATTTACAGACGAATACACAGGAAAGAAAACAACGCTCAAAAAACAAATGCAGGAAGCCGTGCGAAATGAGCACGTGCAGATTATCCCAGAGCGGTTTAACAAAGTGTATTTCCAATGGATTGATAATCTCCGAGACTGGTGTATCAGTCGGCAGATTTGGTGGGGACACCGGATTCCGGTTTGGTATGACACTCATGGAGATATTCATTTGCCGGAAGAAAAAACGATTCTTTTTGCTCGACACGGAGAAAGCGAAGCGAATGTTGAGAAAGTTATTGGGGGCGATTATTCCCTTACTGACAAAGGAAAACGAACCGCCGAAGATATTTATGCACAGGTGAAAGACCGAAAAATTACGAAGATTATTTGTTCTGACTTGAACCGAGGAAAAGAAACGGCAGAGATCGTGGCAGACAAATTTGGAAACGCAAAAGTAGAAGTATGGCCAGAATTAAACGAATTCTTTTCTCTTGAGTTGGCCGAAAAAGCAGGAGATGATCTCAAGCGAGAAGGACCGATTCAGTTCAACTTTGACCAAATTCAAGATGAGAAACTTGATCAGATTCGCGATCGATCGAAGGCGGTATTTGAAAAGTTAAAAAAGGAAAATACGGATGAAGTGCTGGTTATTGGACACAAAAATATTACCTCTGCGATCTTCCATTTCTCACGATCAGCCGATAGCGAGAAGTTTGTGCGCTACCGAAAACACTGGAACTGGGAAAAGGGACACACGAAGGGATTGGTGTTCTTGAAGGAACCAGAAACAAAAAAGATTTTCTTAGCTCGACATGGACAAAGTGTTGCGAATTCTAATCGAGTGTATTCGACATGGGACACTCCTTTGACGGAAAAAGGAAAAGAAGATGCAAGGCAGCTTGCTGAAAAAGCAAAAGAAAAAGGAATTGCTCGGATTATTGCGTCTCCTATGGCGCGTGCACAACAAACCGCAGAAATTGTAGCGGATGCACTGGGGATAAAAATGGAAACCTGGGAAGATCTTCACGAGCTGACATTTGGCGATCTTGAAAATAAGTCTCATGATCTCGCGCAAGGGGAGGACACAGTTCACTATTTTTGGAAACAAAATACAGGGGAATCCCTCTTGGATTTTTACGAACGGATCAAAATATTGTGGGCAAAAATGAAATCTACTACGAATGAACAGACCCTTTTTATCGCTCATGGAATGGTTTTGACGGCTATTCAGGCGATCGAAGCGGGATTGTCTGCACAAGAATATCACGATCGATTTCGCGAGTTTCATCCGTCAAACGGAGATTTATTAGAGATCTCAACGGGGGACCTTACCCAAGACGAAGACACGCTTGATACGTGGTTTAGTTCGGCTTTGTGGCCGTTCTCTACCGTTGGGTGGCCGGATCTCGAAGATCCAGATTTCAATGCGTTTTATCCAAATGACGTGCTTGAAACAGGGCACGATATTCTCTTTTTCTGGGTAGCACGGATGATCATGTTTGGGCGTTATGCAACCGGGAAATATCCATTTCATACGGTGTATCTCCACGGATTGGTCTGTGATGAGAAAGGGCAAAAAATGTCTAAATCCAAAGGAAATGGGATTGATCCGCTTGAGGTTATTGCAGACGTAGGAGCGGACGCGGTGCGACTTTCTCTCGTGATTGGATCAACCCCAGGGAATCCAATCCCGCTTGGAAACGCCAAGATTGCGGGATACCGAAACTTCGTGAATAAAATGTGGAACGCGGGACGATTTGTGCAAATGCAGATTGAGGGCACTGAGTTCGAACTCGACTTATCAAGTTCGAACTTGAGTTCGAACTCGCTTTCAGAAAAATGGATCGCCTCCCGCTTGTCCGAAATATCTGCGAGTGTTTCGCAAAAACTTGAAAAATACGATATATCAGGAGCCGGAGATGAGATTTATCATTTCGTGTGGGACGAGTTCTGTAATTGGTTCCTCGAATGCCAAAAAGTCGAAAAGAACCCGGAGTTCCTTTACAGCATTTTTGCCGAAGTTTTGAAATTGGCACATCCACTGGTTCCATTTGTAACAGAAAAATTGTGGGAAGATTTGTATGCGGAACGACAAAAAGAATTCATCGTCGAACAAGCATTTCCAACACTTAAAATCAAAGAAGAAAAGAGCTGCGAACTTTTTGTAAAAATACAGGATATTGTTACAGAAGTGCGAAAGATTCGAGCGGACAAGGGATTGAATCCAAAAGAAAAATTATCTGTTTCCATCAAAACAAAGGATGCCGTGGCGCTTGAGCAGGCACAGGAATTGATTGCCGTGTTGGCGAATTTGTCAAACTTGGTGATCGGAAAAGAGGTCTCAAAACCAGAAAATGCAGCAGTGGTATTGATCGGTGACACCGAAGTGTTTGTAGAAATTCCGTTTGATGCGGAGGCGGAAAAAGCGCGATTAGAAAAGGCTCTTGCGGATATTCAAAAACAAATTGATGGTCTAGAAGGGCGACTTTCCAACAAAAAATACGTAGAAAATGCGCCGGAAAAATTGGTGACAGAGACGCGAGATCAATTGGAAAAATTACAGGTGGAGAAGGAAAAAATAGAGGCCGCGTTGAAACAATTGTAGAATCTCAAGAAGGCGACATTGGCCAATGTCGCCTTCTTTTTAAATAAGAAAAATGCGTTTAGATAAATGGTTGTGGCACACATGGATCTGCAAGTCGCGGACAGCGGCGGGCGATCTGTGTAAGGCCGGACGCGTGAAGGTAAACAATGGTCCCGGGAAAGCCGCGAAAGAAGTAAGTGTGGGCGATATGGTTGAAATTGCTTTCTCTGCTCGGACCGGGAGATTCAAAATTCTTCAGTTGCCTCCACGTCGTGGACCAAAGGGGTCTCACGAAGGAACGTATGAGGATTTATCTCCAGAAACGGCCGTATCTCCAGAGCACAAAAAGGTCGAGCAACAATACAAAAAAGAAGCGCGAAAGTTGAAATACCGTTATGGAGACGGAAAAGAAAGCAAGAAAGATAAGCGAAGGCGACAAGCTTTGTGGGACGAATAGGATTTATTTTTCTTCTCGGAATGGAGATACGAGCGTGCTTTCAATTTCTTGCGGAGTCCATTTAAGGAGTATTTCTAGGTGAGCAGGAGGAAGAATCTCTTCCGAAATATTCTCGAGAAGTTCTGAGATATTGGTTTTCGTTTTTTGTAAAAGTATTTTCACTGAAATATTTTTCTCGAACGACGGAAGTTTTTTTATTCGATTGAGAAACAGCCAAAGAGCTTGGTCTTGTTCGGTGCGAAGCGTATTATTTTTTTTCATAAGCGACGGGGTTATTAAAAGATTTTTGTTAAAAGTCAATGCTTTTCTTGCCAAAAAGAGAAAAAATTGCTACAAGGGAATCAATGACGAAAATGCAGATCCAGACAGGAGAAACTAATCCCATCTTGCGCAAAAAATGCCCCAAGGTGGAAGTGTTTGATGCAGATCTCGAAAAGTTAGTGATTGATATGGAAGAAACCATGTTGACTCCAGACCCGAAAACGGGAATCCGGGGAATTGGTTTGGCGGCTCCACAGGTAGGGATAGATGCGCGAGTAGTGTTAATCACACAAGGATTGGAGTCTCGTCGACCCAAAGTTATTTCAATGGTAAACCCAGAGATTATAGAGTTTTCAAAGGAAACCGTAGTGATGGAGGAAGGATGTTTAAGTCTTCCAGAGGTTTTCGAAAAACTAGCCCGTCCACGAAAGATAAAGGTGCGATGGCAGAATCTCAAAGGAAATGTGTGCGAACGAAAGTTTGAGGGCTGGGAAGCACGAGAGATTCAACACGAAGTCGATCACTTAGACGGAATTTTGTTTACCGACTACCTCAAAAAAGAAAACAAATAGGTCTTCTTTCTCAAAATAACGAGCAAATTTTTTCTTTTTCGTTACAATATTTGAGAAATAGACGTCCTTTTCTTATGAAAATACGACTTATCTTCTTATAAACTCAATACAGATGAAGCCTCAACCAAAAAATACTTCTCGAAATCCGTTTCGAATTTTATTAATACTGGCTCTCGTGGGAGCAGGACTTTCTCTCATTTTCCGTCCAGATCTCTCGATGGGACCACAAAAGACAGAAGAAATTTCTCTCTCTGAGCTTATGGAACACTATCGTGCGGATGATCTAAAAGAGGTGAAAGTAAAAGATAACGAAATCTTTGCCGAAACACACGAAGGGCAGAAATACGAGACGATCAAAGAAAGTGGCGCAACTATTGCCGATCTTGGACTGAACGATCCTCTGAAAACCACAAAAGTAGAAATTGTGGATACATCAGGATCTAAAATGTTAGGAAACATTTTGCTCGGAGTTGGGCCGTTTGTACTTTTGGTCTTCTTACTTATGTTTCTTTCCCGGCGAGCGGGAGGTGGAGACGGGGGACCGTTTAACTTTGGAAAATCAAAAGCCAAGGTGTATGACGCCAAAAAACACAAGACCAAGTTTACCGATGTGGCTGGGGCAGAAGAAGCCAAGGAAGACGTGATGGAGGTGGTAGACTTCCTTAAAAATCCGAAGAAGTACCAAAAAATGGGAGCGAAAATTCCACGAGGGATGTTACTCGTGGGGCCTCCAGGGACCGGGAAAACATTATTGGCCCGGGCGATTGCGGGAGAGGCTGATGTTCCTTTCTTCAACGTTTCAGGATCAGAATTCGTCGAAATGTTTGTGGGAGTTGGGGCGAGTCGAGTACGAGACTTGTTTAAAACCGCCAAACGAAATGCTCCGGCGATTATCTTTATCGATGAGATTGATGCGATCGGGAAAAAGCGAGGAAATGGACAAACCGGATCTCATGATGAGCGAGAACAAACACTGAATCAAATCCTAACTGAAATGGATGGGTTTGATACAGAAACCAACGTCATTGTGATCGCGGCGACGAACCGACCAGACGTATTGGATCAAGCATTGCTTCGACCGGGGCGATTTGATCGACGGATTCATATCGACCTTCCGGATCTCAATGCCCGTTTGAAAATTTTGGAAGTGCATTCTCAAAACAAAAAACTGGATGATGGCGCTGATCTTAAAAAAGTAGCGAATAAAACAGTGGGGTTTTCTGGAGCAGATCTTGAAAACTTGTTGAACGAAGCAGCTATCGCGGCGGCAAAATTCCGACAAAAAGCAATTACGGCTAAACACTTGGATGATGCGATTGAAAAGATCTCTATGGGACCGGAACGACGATCCCGACGTATCACCAAAAAAGAACGGGAAATTGTGGCTCACCATGAGGTTGGGCATGCGATTGCCGGGCATTTGACTGAAAATTGTGAGCCAATCCAAAAAATTTCCATCATCTCTCGGGGAAGTGCTTTGGGGGTGACGTGGTTTGTGCCAGAGGAAGACACCTATTTGAATTCAGAACAAAAGATGAAAGACGAAATGGTGTCTCTGCATGGAGGGCGAGTCGCAGAACGGTTGATCTTTGGTCAAACGACAACAGGGGCTTCAAACGACCTTGAACGAGCTTCAAAAATTGCGCGAGCCATGGTGATGACCTACGGAATGGGAGGAAAAGATCTTGGCCCCGTGGTGTTTGCGAACAAATCGAAAGACTTTGCTGGACTTGAATTTCACGAAAATGAATATTCTTCTGATACGGCAAAGGTTATTGATCAAGAAGTAAAACGGCTTGTGGTGGAAGCAGAAGAGCGATGTGAAAAGATCTTGAAGTCTCATTTGCCTCTTTTGAAGAAAATCTCCGAAGACCTCTTGGAAAAAGAAGTTTTGAGTCGAGAAGAATTTTTAAAATATTTTGAGCAGAAATAAATTTCCCCGAATACGGTTTTTCGTTACATTTTAAGTCGATGTCTTTTCGTACTCTTCGTATCTTTTGTCTTCTGTGCTTGCTCCTTGGTGGAGGGAGCGGGTTGGTAATGGCCGAAGAAAGTGGCGAAATGGCGACAGAACCGATTCAAGAAGTGTCTGATATTGCGGTGGAGAATATAACCCTTTTGTTTAACGATCGGGAGGTGGAGCTCAATTTCAAGAAGCATCCAGAATTACTAATGAAGACGCCTTTGTATTCTTGGAATGTGCAGGGAAAACAGTTTGATCTTTCATTCGAGACGGCGCCTTTGATGGCGAATAGTTTTTTGGATATTGATACAAAATTTGAAATAACGGTGAATCCAGAAGAATTACGAATTTTTTTGGAATCCGAAAACATCCTGATTCCAACAGATACCATTGCGGCAAAAGTAACGTTGGAAAAATCAGAAGAGACGGGGGAAAAAGTTCCTACTTTTGAAGGAGTCCCAAAGGTGGGATATGACATCCGTTTTTCTCGTTTGGTGAAACTCGTCAATCATGCGATCCGTTATGGACAAACGTATGTTCGTGTTCCGGCAGAACGAATTTTTTCAACCGTTGAGATTGATAAGGAGCTCCAAGAAAAAGGGATTAAAGAAGTCGTGGCTATCGGGCAGTCTAATTTTGTGGGATCTTCAAAGTCACGAAAGCAGAATATTCGAGCGGGAATAAAGAAATTTAATGGATACATTTTGCCAAAAGGGGAGAAGTTTTCCTTTAACAGTATCTTGAAATCAGTGAATGCCGCGGATGGATTTGTGCCAGAGCTGGTGATCAAAGGAAATAGAACGTATGCCGAACCAGGAGGCGGACTTTGTCAG
>JBNKLH010000061.1:0-3647 GCA_050292255.1 Candidatus Altimarinota bacterium
AAGTGTCTGGTTTGTTGTTGACAATAATGAGTCAAAATTGTGTGTCCGTATGAACCATATGAAGAGAACTGGATGCGCACTGTATATTCTTTAGTTCCTTACAGAAAAATAGCTGCATAAAATTCTTCTGAATTCTCCGCTGATTTCGGTGGATTCATCTTCACTGGATGTGTATGTTTCAGTGCTTCTCGTTGAACCTCTGTGAGCTCAATCCCCAAATCCTGAGCATATTCCTCATATCTTTTTTCCTGATTTGCACGATATTCCTCAAGGCTCAAAGCGGTTTCAACCTGCTGAGATACTCCAAAATCGAGATTCACAATATTTTCCCCCAGATTATTACCTGAGTTTTGAATTTTGTTCTCTACGATTTCTGGTTTTTCTTTCATCGTATACATGTAGAAAATCTTTATATTCTAACACGTAATACGCATTTTGTCTATAAATATTACAAAAACAATAAAAATACTTTTTTGCAATACACAAGAAAATACCAAAAACTCCTCCTATTGATCCCAGAATTTCTTCTCCAAACGCATCTTTTCCGTATCCAACACGAAACAGCGACCCGTATCCTGCAATGATCCTGGATTAATATAAATCCGATTGTCCCGTTCCTCTACCGCTTCACGATGTGTGTGCCCATAAATCACAATATCAATCTCCTTGTCCTCACGAAAAGCTACAACCGCATCCGCCAAAATATGCGCTACTCCGATATGATGTCCATCTGATTCGATCTTCTGTGAAAACTTTGCTTCCACATTTTCAAGAGCCGAAAGCTCCGCCCATAACTCTGTGTTCACATCACAATTTCCCTGTGCAATGTAGAATTTCATATCTGGAAAAAGCTTGAAAACCTCGATCGCACCTTCGTTGAGAAAATCCCCCGCATGAATGACGTGATCAATGTTCTGCTTTTGGAAAGTCTCTAATACAACCGCCAAGCGATCTACCGCCCCGTGTGAATCCGATACAATTCCCCATTTCATCGGAGATAATCATAGCAGAAAAATTGACAGGACCACAAAAATCCATAGTATTCGTGCGCTAATCTCTATCCTGAGGTCTCTAAAGTCTCAAAACTACCTCTGGATGCATTAATCTCTATTATCATGATTGCAGTAGCAAAAATCGGCGGACATCAAGCAATCGTCAAAGTTGGCGAAGTACTTCGTGTTGATAAACTCAACGTAGAAGCAGGAAAAACAGTTTCTTTTGAAACACTTCTCGTAAGCGAAGAAGACGGAACAAAATTCCAAATCGGAACTCCTACTATCAATGGATTGATGGTAGAAGCAAAAGTAATCGAACACGGAAAAGACGCAAAAATCCGAGTATTCAAAATGAAACCACGAAAACGATACCGACGAACAATCGGACATCGACAAGACTACACAGTAGTAGAAATCACAAAAATTGGAGCAGAAACAAAAAAAGCCGCTCCTAAAAAAACAGAAGAAAAACCTGTTTTGAAAAAAAGCGAACCGGCTAAAAAACCTGCCGCAGCAAAAACAACTGCTAAAAAAACAACAAAAGCCGCTCCAAAGACAGCTAAAAAAGTTGAAAAGGCAGAAAAATAGTGATACCAGAGAGAAGGAAAACTTATTTTTAAGCCCACTTCCATGACGGACGAAAACACACAGGCTCACGGATCTACTCCAGCTCCTGCTGGAGATCAAGCAAATCCTGCTCAAGGAGGAGCTCAACCTGCTGCAAATACACCAGCAGATCCAAATGCACGTCAGGGACAGCTTGGAACGCGTGGCGGACATTACCTTGTCATCCCACCACATCCAAATACACAGTTTGATGAAGAAAATTTCCTCACCTTGTTGGAAGGATCTATTTCTCTCACTCTCGAAGAAAAAAATCGGGTTATCGAAGCGATTCCTCGACTTTCAATCGAGCAGATCAATGAGCTCATCAAGATCTTCGAAGAAGAAAAACAAAAGTTTTCTGAACTCGAATCAGAGTTCGCAGATGATGTGGCTAAATTGAAGAAAGAGCGAGAAATGGAAATCAAAATGGAAGAAAACCGACAAGAAGAAGCCGCAGAAGCGGATGACGATGCGGCTGCAGCCGCTGCATTACGAGCAAACTTGGATTTGTAATCCACCAAATAATGAATGAATCGTAGAGACGTTGTAATGCAACGTCTCTACTTTTGAATCACCTTGCTTTTTTCGCCTTATTCCGACAAAATCTGATTCGCATGAATCAAAAAAAATCCGCTTCAACAGAAAAACAAAAAACAAATCTCCCAAAGACAAAAATCATTGGAGGAGCTGCTGTCTTAGGGATTATCGCCCTTGCGGCGATAGCGTATCTCAAGCTCATCCCGCACCCGGGATCTATTGAAAAAATTATGCCGGCGAATACGGCCTTTCTTTTGGAGATTAGTACTCCTGATTTATTTCCAGCGGAAGCAACTTCTACATTCAATCTAGAACCCGTCGCCAACACAAGTCTCCAAAAACTCTTTCCTGATGCAACAGTAGACCAGCTCAAACCCTGGATCGGGTCCAAAGTCGGAGTCGCCCTCCTCCCTGAAAACGAGTTTGTTGTCGCGGCGAGTTATCGAAGTCGGGGAAAAGTAAAAAAATTCTTACAAGATTTACTCCTTCCTGATGAAACGCTTCAAGAAGAAAATTTCGAAGAGATCACACTCTATACACCACAATTCTCATCTCAGCTCACATTCGCATTTCATGATGGGTGGTTTTTAATTGGATCTTCGAAAAAAACACTCACCGACACCCTCACCGCAGAACGAAATCTTGGAAGCACTCCTTTCTACCGATCAGTTGAAAAAAGCTTCCCAAGCCAGCTATCTGCGCATGTATTTATCAATAGTGAACTCTTTTTTCCGCTCGTATTTGAAGGCAATCAATATCTCTCAAAGAAACCACTCTTTGAAACCATCGCTCAAGCGGTACCAGCTGGAGGAATCGCTCTTGAAATGCAGGAAGGGAAATCCATTCTCTATAGTAAAATCATTACCAAAGAGGGAATGTTTATGGATGGGAAAGCTTCACGAAAAAGCAATAAACTGGTGCCACAATTGGCCCAATTCGCAGCTCAGGATTCGCTCTTTTTTATGAATGGAATCGGACTGTATGAAAAATACCAACACACAAAATCATTCCTCTCCGAGCTTCATCCGCAATTTGGTATCATCCTAGATGGTGTCATGAGAGCGGAAACACAAAAGATATTCGGATCTGAGTTTGATTTTGAAGAAGACTTTTTGGCCCACACCCATGGACAATATGCGCTCATTTTTGACTTCCAAGACCCATTGAAACCATTTACAAACCTCACATTATTGACAGAATTTAGCAATGGATCTCCTGAGGAAACAAAAGAACACCTGCAAGATGTTGTACAATTTGCGCAGGGAACATTTTCTCCAAAAGTAATCGAAATCGAACTCCCAGATGGAACCACACGACGCGAGCTTGTCGCGGTGGATAAAGACCGAATCCCTCTGGATGAAGTGAGTTTTGAAAATCAAACCTATTACACCGTTCAAGATCCCGAAAGTGAAACCGGAAACGTAAAATTCTCCTATGGATTTTTGGATAACTTTTTGATCTTTTCGACTCAAGAAGAAGGGGTTCGAAACGTCCTTAAGTCTTACGTCA
>JBNKLH010000061.1:3657-6588 GCA_050292255.1 Candidatus Altimarinota bacterium
CCAGTAATGAAGATTTCCGAAGTGGTGTCTTGTTTGATTTCCCGCCTTCTGCCAGCTACGGATTTATCAACACAAAAAAACTCGCCGACCTCATAAAATTCAAAGCTTCTCTCAAGCTCGACCAAAGCGAAACCGAACAAATCACTCCCGAAATACTCAAACTATTCCGAAATGCGACATTCTCACGAAGGTCCTTTTCGACTGAGATTTTGTGGATGTTCCAATTTCAGAATCGGTAGATCCTACAAAGGAGCCACGAGTTTCTTCAAAGCGGCTTCTGGATCGGCTGCTTTGACGATCGCCGTCGCAACTAAAAATCCTTGTGCCCCGGAAGCAAGCGATGTTTCTACGTCTTGCACAGAACTCACTCCAGCTCCCACAAGCAATGGAATCCCTTGTGCGAGTTTCACAGATTCTACAATAGAGTGTGGATGAGCCGTTGCGACTGAAGCATGAGTCGCTCCGATAAGTTCTGGCGGTTCAAAAGCGATAAAGTCTGGATCCAAAGCGGAGAATTTCTCAACTTCTGCTGGGTTTTCTGCACACACAACCCGTCGCAAATTTGCATTTTGAGCACACGCACAAGACGCATCCAATACATCAAAATCTAACCGCCGTTCGGAATGGTTCAAAAGCGTCCCCACTCCCCCGGATTTTCGGACCAAACGTGGCAAAATGTGCCCCGTAAACTTCCCGTATTCAATCGGGTCTACATGCGTACAAAACACCGGAATTGATACTTCTTTGGCGATCCGATAAACATCCAATGGAGAAACCGCGACTCCAATAGATTTCCCCGTCTCTTTCGCGACTTTTTCATGGATCTTTGCCAATGCAAGGGCCTCTTGTCCCGTTGATTGTTCGTAATTTTTGAAATTTGTAATCCAAATAGGTGTATTCATCGTCGAAAAAAGTAAGGAATTTGTTGACGTGGAGTATGACAAAGAGAACCCAAATCGTCAAAAAATTTTAAATTTTAAAAAAGCTGTATGACTGTTAGCTCGAATGCGCCAAGACTTTTACGGTTCGCATCCCCGCAGATTCTGTGTGTTTTATTTTGATAACATAGTGCTTCCCTGAAAAAGAATCTCGCACATGTTTGGGTAGTTTTTCTCCCCATTCTACAAACTTTGCAACGCCCTTATCCTCTGCAATCTCATCAAAACCACGCGCAAAGAATTCATCAGCATGCTCCATTCGGTAAAAATCAAAATGATGCCATTCGGAGCTCTTCGCATCGTCCGTTGCTTTTTGATATTCGTTTACAAATGTGTAGGTCGGAGAAGTAACTTCTTCATCGATCCCAAAGTGTTTCAAAAGCTCTCTCACCAAAAAGGTCTTCCCCGCGCCCAATCCCCCTTCGAGAAACAGGGTAAAGTTATCTTCTTGTTTCAATAAATCATCAAAAATCTGACGCGAAAACGTCCGCATAGAATCATGATCTACTATTTTTTTTTCGAAAAGAAGTTTCATTTTTAGGGAAAATAACGTATCATTTTGCCGAATTTTTTTGAGTCAAATACTAACGGCTCGGAGAACATAACGCACAAATCATGAAAATACAATTTTTTGGAGGCACAACGTTCGGAGTTTATGGGAAGGATGTACGGATGATGTTTGACCCAAATGCAACCGATGCCCCAAAGGATCTCGACTTCGTCACTTTTGCTAATGGACAAACGCTTGAAGGGATTGATGCCAAAAAGGCTCTCACGCTCCCAGGAGAGTTTGAAATTTCAAATGTATTGATCCGAGGGATTGCTTCTCGTCTCGAAAACACGGTTTACAAAGTCGTTATGGAAGATATGGCCATTGCTCACTTTGGAAGCTTGGCGGAGACTCCAAATTCAAAATTTTTCGAAACACTCGGAGAAAATGTGGACATTGCGCTTATCAATATTTCTGAAACGTTCCCGTTGAAAAAGATCAAAGAAGTTCTAGAAGATGTAGACCCACGTATGGTTATCTTTGGTGGAAATCCACAGTTTTTCCCTCAAATCACAGAAGAGTTTGGGGCACAAACAGCAGAAAGCAACCCTTTCTCTGTCTCACGA
Organism: Candidatus Altimarinota bacterium; assembly: GCA_050292255.1. Taxonomy (GTDB): domain Bacteria; phylum Patescibacteriota; class Gracilibacteria; order UBA4473; family UBA4473; genus JBNKLH01. The sequence goes on from JBNKLH010000061.1 coordinate 5,712, forward strand.
TCTCAACTTTCTGAAGATAAAACGGATTACCTTTTCCTTCCTTTGTAGGAAAAAGTTGACCTCCCAGATTTTTTCAATAGAATCTGTTCGCTCTTTTTGTAATTCCCTTCACAAAAAAAGGGGTCCCCGAAAAACCGAAGGTTTTATGGGGAGAGGAGGAGGTTGCGAAATATCTGGCGTTTACTGCGCAGCAGAAAACAGAAGATATGCAGCCACCGACGACGACGGCGCGGTAGCTCAGTGGTAGAGCAAGGGATTGAAAATCCCTGTGTCGGTAGTTCAATTCTACCTCGCGCCACCACTAATAGCATTTAGAGTCCCAGTAGGGGCTTTTTTTGTATTTGTGGAGCTGGTTAAGGTAGTGCAATCCCCCTCTAAATCTTCCAAAAACTTTTGAGGATTGAACCTATAGACCACCCGGACTCTTTTCTCCCATTTTACTCTCCCTCCACTTTGTCGCTCTTTTGGTAGTAGCTTTCGATACATTTCAACTCGATCAACAAAAAGCTGGATAATTATCTTTTTTTGCTCCCTCGTAGGTTTGTCTACAAGATGTTTGAACTGCTTTGACGCATCTTTGAGTTTTTCGATCTCAAGTTGGATGCCCCCTAAAAATTCAATACTTTGCTCAATCTCTTCGATTTTTGCTCTCACTTTTTCAAGGCTAGCATCTTGTTTTCTGAGTTTTTCAGCCATTTTTTCCTCACTGTATGTTCCATTCTCACCAAAAGACTCTATTCGTTGCATCAAAAGCTCAATATTAGCCTCCTCCTCTTGCAAGCGATTTAGGTCTTTTTTCAAACTCTCAACTTGTGTTTCATCAATATGCTCTCGCTTGAGCCACTCTGTTATAAATGCTTTGGGGTCTTTCATCGCT
>JBNKLH010000062.1:0-6504 GCA_050292255.1 Candidatus Altimarinota bacterium
TGAATCTCTTCTTCGGGGGCAATTTTCCAGTTTGGCTAGTACGGGTGCCCATACACATGTGCATGTGCACACCAGTTTTGAGCACTGCGCATGTGCGTACATCTCAAATTGTGAGTACGATTTTTTTCAATATGTATGGTTATGGTTAGCCCCACATGATCCCACATTGTCGGATTCTTGGGCTTCTGGGCACCCCCATATATGCCAAAACCGCTTACTCATCATTATTTATTATACATAGAGCATTAAACCATGCCTTAATGGTTTTAAATGTAAATCACAGTTTAACCACCAGGTGTTGTCAGTGCTATATAAAATGTTATACATATTTTGTCTAAACCTGATTCAAATTGATCAACTCGCGCAAAAAGGATTTAAACGACTGGAGAAGTTTAGTGGGGATGAGTGTTCGAAGCGGACCAAAATGTATATTTGGATTTTCTGACTTAAATGGCAGGAATAATTTTCTCTAAACAACACTCTCCATTTTTACCATCACAGTTTTCACAGGCATTTGGATCAGAAATGATGAGCTGAATTTTATCACAAAATGAGACGGGCATCATCTCATTTACGAGCTCATCGCCTATATTTGTATAAGAATCTTCGTGAAATTTTATATGATTTGGACAAGGCATTTTTTAGAGATTATTTTTCATAAGTAATTCCTAGGTCATGTGGGCCAAAAGGCCACGGAAGGAGGTTTTCCATTCCAACGATTTTTCGAATTTTATTTCGACTGGCCATGAGGATGGTGATTTTTCTTTGTGAAAGACTTTCAACTTCCTCCAGATCCTGGCGACATTGCCCACAAGGAGTTATGGGGTCTTCAGGAGTTTTTGGTTTCTCTTTGAGATCTAAAGTTTCAGGGGCGCCAAAGATGGCAATCTTTAAAATTTTGTCTTTCAGTCCAGCGACACCAAGCGCATCAAGTGCTGTTCTCTCGGCACAGCTTCCTTTGTAGTTTGCATTTTCTTGATTGTTTCCGATGAAAATTTCTCCGGTTTCGGTTTGGATCGCCGCTCCGACTTTGAAGTGAGAATAAGGTGCATAGGCTGTTTTTCGGGCTTCAATGGCGACAGCAATGAGATACTGCTCATCTATTGGGAGTTCATCTGAGTTTTCATATTCATAGTATTCGATGTTTTTTGTGAGTTTTGTCATTTTATGGAGATAATTAATGCTTTTTTAGGATGTTTTATTTTTTGTGTCAAATTTAGTCTTCATCCTTCAACTCTCCGTTGTAGGCAGCATTAAGTGCTTGGCAATTTGTGTGATTTCTGCTTTTACAAAAACTAGGATCTGTAATTGTTCTCCATGTGATTCCGCACATCCACGAATAAATTTTTCCAATTGTGACTTGTCCTTTCTCATTCACGGATTGGGCGCTTTCGTCTACTTCGTGGAGATCTATACATTTGCTCATAGTCGTGGGTTAGTTTGAAAATGGTTTTTTGATTAAGAAGTTTCTATTTGCAGTGACTTTCTTTACTTTTCTGGATATCTCTTGAAAACTCTCAAGCATGCTTTGTCGACGTTGACAACTTTCCTTATCTGCAGAATCACAAAGATTCCCATCTATATTGCATTTTCCGGAATTATAATCAGGACATTTTGGCTCGGTTTCGTCTTCAAAGGTAAACGTCATGTTTAAGATTGTTTGGGGGTACTGTTTAAAATTTTACATTTAGTATGATTTCTACTTTTGCAAAGAGGACTGAATACGGTTTTTTCTATTTTATTACAAAAAGACAGGACCAAATACCCAAGCTTATACTCTCCATCTTTATTTAATTTTGCAATTTCAACGGAGTATTCGTAGTGCTTAGGACAACCGTCTTCTTTGAGAGACATACTAGTTTTTTTCAAAAAATATCACTTCCTCCCGAGAGAGGGGAAATGTTTTGTGTTTGTGTTTTGAAAAATGATTTTATTGCTTCTTTCGCGGACAATTCTTGTGGCTTTCGTTTTTACATCGAAGAGAGATCTCATTGAAAGAAAGGAATGATACTTTTACTTTCACTCCATTTTTAGTTTCTTCTATTTCGGGGGTGTTGTTTTTCGCACAGTAGTAGCTCCCAAATTGTTTTTCCAATTCATTTGTTACTTCTACTTCTCCGAGATGTTCGCATTGAGGTTTAGGCATTTTTTCTTCTTTAAGATTTTTTGGCTTCTTTGTATCTCCAACACTCCTTGTGTGCTTCAGAATTACAAACATCAGTGTTTTGTACTGGAATCATTCCTTCGAGACACCCAAGGGTGTTACAAAAAGTTTTCTGAGCTTCATCCCAAACTTTTTCTGCTCCAGCTTTTACTACGCTGTGTTTTTCGCTGTAAAAATATTCACACTTCATCTTTCAATAAATTAAAAAGTCATATCTCTTTTACGACTATTTTTACTTGTGTCAATATTTTTCTTTCTCGGGATTCCGCTACAATTCGAGAGATGACAGAAACCGCCAAGAAATTTGTAAACCTGCATACTCATTCTTTTTTCTCCATTTTGGGAGCAAATATGAGTACGAAGGATATTTTGGCGAAGGCGGGGGAGTTGGGCTCTCCGGCGGTGGCATTGACTGATACCGGAGTCGGATATGGACTAATTGATTTTTATCAGAGTGCGCAAAAGTCTGACGTGAAACCCATTTTGGGAGCAGAGATTTTTGTATCAAAAGATTCTCGATTTGAGCGACGTGCCGGAGTGGATGGACGAGAAGGATATTTGGTCTTGCTCGCGCAGAATGAAAAAGGATTTCACAACCTGATCGAGATTTTATCCGCGGCGGCGTTGGATGGATTTTATCATCATCCACGGGCAGATTGGGAGACACTCGAGAAATTTTCAGAGGGACTGATCGTCCTGACAGGAGCGACGGGAGGATTGGTGGGAAAGACGTTGCAAAACTTTGGGCCGGATAAAGCCGAGGAAGTATTTGTGAAGACGCGGGAAGTGTTTGGAGCAGAAAATGTGTTTGTAGAGATTGTCTCTCGGACATTTGAAGTCCAACAGAACCTCAATAAATTTTGCGTCGGATTGTTAGAAAAATATTCTGCTCAGCCAGTCGTGACCTCTGATGCGCGGTATACGATTCCGGAGGATGAAGAAGCGGTGGATACGCTGATGTGTATTGCCCGAAACCAGCAAGTAGACGATCCATCCCGGATGAAGATGGCGGAGAAAAACTGGTTCAAATCCTGGGAAGAGATGGAGTCAGAACTCACCTACATTGCTCCAGATATTCTAGAACAAGCGCGGGAGAATACGTTGTCCATTGCAGCAAATATTAATTTTGAAGTGCAGTTTGGACAGGATTTGTTGCCACATTTTGAAGTCGGAGCAGGGGAGACTGATGCCAGTCAACTTCGGAAGAACTGTGAATCGAAAATTGAGTTCTTTTATGGAGACGAATTTAAAAAGAATTCTGAATATAGAAAAACGGTGGATGATCGGTTGGATTATGAGCTTTCGATCATCGGAAAAATGGGATTTGATGCGTACTTCTTGATTGTTCAGGACTTTATCCAATTTGCGAAAAAGAGTGGGATCTCCGTGGGACCAGGACGAGGAAGTGCGGCGGGATCGTTGGTTTCCTATCTCCTTGGGATTACGACGATTGATCCCTTGAAATATGATCTCCTCTTCGAACGGTTCCTCAATCCAGAACGAATCTCGATGCCCGATGTGGATATCGACTTTTCGGATGAGCGCCGAGATGAGGTGCTCCAATATGTGATCGAAAAATACGGAATCGAAAAAGTATCGAAGGTGTGTACTTTTGGAACGTTGTCGGCCAAAGCCGCGCTCAAAGACGTTGGTCGGGCGCAAGGAGTAGCATTTGGAGAAATGAATGCCTTCACAAAACTCTTGCCGAATAAACCAGGATTTAAGCTCAAAGATGCCTTGGATATTGCGGACTTCAAAACCTTGATCGGATCTAAGTCGCATCTCAACAAAGTCTATGAAGTAGCGACCAAACTTGAGGGATGTGTGCGTCACGTATCTGTTCATGCGTGTGCGGTGATTATTGGACCGGATGATCTGCGGAAACATGTTCCGTTGCAATGGGCACCAGGAGCGGAAAAAGTAAAGATTACACAACTGCAATACCAAGAATTGGAAGCAATTGGGCTTTTGAAAATGGACTTCTTGGGATTGAAAAACCTTTCCATCCTGGAGAAAGCCGTGGCCCATATCAAAAATACAACGGGAGAAGAAATTGATCTACCGACGATTCCGATTGATGACCAGAAGACCTTTGAAATGTTCTCACGCGGAGAAACGACGGGGGTGTTTCAGTTTGAGTCTGCGGGGATGCGGCGATACATGAGAGAGCTCCAACCAACGGAGTTCGAGGACTTGGTGGCGATGAATGCCCTTTATCGTCCGGGACCGATGGAGTATATTCCAACCTATATTGATGGAAAACACGGAAAGAAAAAGGTGAAGTATCTAGACAAAACACTCGAGCCGATTCTTGAAAAAACGTACGGAATCGCCGTGTATCAGGAGCAAATTATGAAGATTGCGCAGGTGTTTGCAGGCTTTACGCTTGGAGGAGCGGATATCTTGCGAAAGGCGATCGGGAAGAAAAAGATGGACTTGCTTGCCGAACAACGAAAGAAGTTTATTGAAGGAGCGATCCAACATGGACACCAGGAAAAAACAGCGGTGAAGATGTTTGACGACATTATCGTTCCGTTTGCGGGATATGGGTTCAACCGGTCTCACGCGGTGTGTTATGCGCGGATTGCGTATGAAACGGCATATTTGCGAGCGAACTATCCGGTAGAGTTTATGGCCGCAATGATGACGACCGATCGAAATAACACCGATCGAATCGTTCTCGAAATGAACGAGTGTCAGGAAATGGGAATAGAAGTGTTGCCTCCGAGCGTGAATGAATCAGGTGCACACTTTACGGTGATCCAAGAAGAACAAGATAAAGAACAGCTAAAAATTGAAGAGGGAGAATCAACAGAAACTATGAAGAAAATTCGATTTGGACTTTCTGCGATCAAAGGAATGGGGGAGGAGACCGTAGATCAGATCATTTTTGAACGAAAAAATAATGGAGCGTTTGAATCTCTACAGGATTTTGCGAAACGAGTTCCTGCCAAATTAGTGAATAAAAAGACACTAGAAGCGCTGGCTTTTAGTGGAGCGTTTGATGCATTTGGAGACCGAAAGGCGATTGTGGAGAGTCTGGAAGACTTGGCTCACTTTGCCAAAGAACACCACGAAAAAGCAGAAGCCGGACAGATGGGACTCTTTGGAGGAAGCGATGAAAGTGCGGTCGAGTTTACACTCAAGAGTGCCGTGGCGACGAAGGATGATATTCTCAAATGGGAACGAGAGAGTTTGGGAATGTTTGTCTCCGATCATCCGTTGAAGGGACTCGGGAATTACTTTGAAAAATTTGGAAAACTTATTGGGAAGCTCACCGAAGAAGAGGATGATGGAAAGGTTCGAACTTTACATGGATTGGTGATTTCGGCTCGAAAGATTACCACGAAAGCAGGAAAAAATATGGCGATTCTGACGCTTGAGGATACGTCAGGAAAGATTGAAGTGGCGATCTTCCCAATGGCCTATGACAAGGTCCCCAAATCTGCTTTGGAAGTGGATGCTTTTATTCGTGTGAAAGGAAAAGTGAATGAGCGTGATGGGGTTCTGAACATTATTGCTGACGCGATCAAAGTAGGAAATCTAAAGCAAGTACAAGAAACACATGCTATGAGCGAAGAAGATACTTTGGAGAATGAAGAAGTATTTGAAAAGGGAGAGGCGAAGAAGGAACATAAGAAAGATGAAATGCCTTTTGTGGTTAATATTCCTGCGGGGACGACGAAACAACAGGTGGATCTATTGAAAAAACTATTATTTGAAAATAAATCAGAAACAGACGAATCGGTTTCTGTGAAGGTTGTGATTGACGGACGAACACTGGATTTGCCGTTCAAAATTTGTGTGCAAAAAAACTTATCGTCAAAAATTCAAGAGATATTAAAATAAATTTGACATTCGGGGAAGTTGCCATAGAATCCGTCTGAGTTTTTTATAAATATTTTTTAGAATGAAAAAAGTACTTTTGGCAACTGGGCTCTTTCTCCTTACTGGAGCAGTGCTTTTCACAGGAGTGAGCGCAATCCAAAACAATGTAAGAGCGGGTTCAAATCCATGGGGAGATTCACCTCTTAACTGGCGAACATTCCGGTCTTATCGGTTTGAGAAAAAAATGCCAGAAGAAACAAACTTCTACCGAAAGATTGAACGAAAAGTTCAAACACCAATCGCAAAGTTTGATTACTTTTCTAATCGATTGGCAGGGGGAAATCGAGTAGATTCTCTTTCAACACTTGCACATCACCCACGACAACATGTGTTTGCATCATTGGTGGCTTACACTATGAGTCGAGAAGATGATACAACACGAGAATATGTATGGGTCGATGATACTGTTCGTCCAACGGATGCGTATCCAAAGTATTCAGAAGGAATTCCAT
>JBNKLH010000063.1:0-6484 GCA_050292255.1 Candidatus Altimarinota bacterium
GATGTCCCGAGTTTGACGATATTGGCTATTTTTTCTGTGATTTCTGATGATGCGGCGGCGTTATGTTTTAATGAATTTAAGACGACTCACAAGCCTTTAGAAGAGATAGATTTGTCATCGGCACAGCTCGAAAATAAAAAAGTAGTCGATAGACTGCATTATTGGTGGAAATTTATTTTTGCGGCAGATTTGGATTCAAAAACGGTTCGTCTAAAAGAGTTGCGATCAGACAAAGATTTTCAAAAACATATGGCGGTTGAATTTTCCAAATTATTGAAAGAAATGTTGAGCAATAATAATGTTCAAGAATTTGATAATACAGCTCTCTCAAAAGTTTTGAAGCAGTATGAAGAAAAAGTATTTGGAAAATAAATGAGTCAAAAGAAAAATGGTTGGGATCGGCTGACACAAGAAGAACGACGTACTTGTATCGAAAAGATCATTCGTCACTTTTCAGAGGACAGAGAAAGTCCGATGGGGATTATCGCGGCAGAGGAGATGCTGGATTTTTTCTTGGAAACACTCAGTGATAACCTTTATAACAAAGGGATTGATGCGGCACACAAAACCATAAACCAGCGATTTCAAGATCTAGAGGTTGATTTGGAAATGTTGAAAGGGGACTAGCCTAGGCTTTGGGTTTCTTGAGCGTAATAGACACTTCCTCAATCTTTTCGTGTTCGATTTTTTTGATTTCGAAGTGGAAAAGTTTGTCTTCCATTGGGATTTCGAGCACTTCTCCTTCGGATGGGAATCTTTCTAGTTTTTCCAAAAAGAAATAGCTCATACTGTTATTTTCAATGTCAGTCGCCCAAGGCATTTTTTCGGGAGTCTCTTCTCCAAGAGTTTCTTTGAGGAAGTTTTCGATATGTTCGAGTTCGATATCTCCAGAACAAGAAAATGAGTTTTTTCCAGTCCGACGAATAAGGGAAATGGTTTCATCGGTTTCGTCTTCAAACTCTCCGAATACTTCTTCAATGGCATCTTCGAGTGTGATCAATCCAATAAGGCCTCCGTGTTCGTCATACACAAGGGCCATGTGGTTTTGGGTTTCTTGTAGAAGTCGAAGAAGTGTATCGATCTTCATCGTTCGAGGCACTTTTTCTGGGCTGAGCAGAGAAAGATTGGCTACGTTTTTTGTGTCAAAATCGTCTTTTAGTGTCTCTTCTAAGAGATTCTGGACTTTTAAAATTCCAATAATGTCATCCAGGGTTTCATGAAAGATAGGAATTCGAGAATATTTCTCCTCAACAATTTGCCTGATTGCTTCTTTTACGGGTGTCTTGTCCGCTAACCCAAAGATTTTACTCCGGGGGGTCATGATGGTTTCTACGGTATGTTCGTTGAACTCGAGGACTTTCTCGACAAGTTCTTGTTCACTAGCACCGATCTGACCTTCTTTTGCGCTGATCTGTACAGCGGCTTTGAGCTCGTCTTCGGATAATCCATGTAATATATTTTCTCCTCCAGAGAAGGTTTTCGTAAGGAGTGCGATTGGATATACAACCGGGAATAGTGCTATTTGGAGAAATTTTAATATGGGGGCCGCAATTAACGAAAATTGCAATGCGTATTTGTGCGCGAGAGATTTGGGTGTGATCTCTCCGAAGATCAAAATAAGGAAGGTCATGATCCCGGTTACCGCTCCGATCACGAGGCTGGTATTTTCAGCGACGCCCATTCCTTGCGCCATCTTGAGCGCAAACATAGTGGCCATAGAAGAGGCCGCGATATTTACGAGATTATTCCCAATCAAAATAGTGACCAGGAGCTTGTTATGGTCTGATTTAATCTTTTCGAGGTGAGTGATTCGTTTCTTTTCTTTAACAGTACGGGCGTTTTCTTTGAAGGCATGCAGTTTCGCTGGACTCAGCGAGAAGAGTGCAATTTCTGCTCCGGAGAAAAATCCAGAAAGGATGAGGAGCAGCAACAGTATGGGTATTTCGTCCATAAAAAAAATTTAAGTGGATCTCACAAGGTACATTTTAGTATTAGATCGCAGGGGGTCAATTGTTTTCGTTGGAAATAAATTTGCAAATTCAGTCGAAAAAAACAAAAATCCGCCGGTTGTAATCTTCCCTCATGAAGAAAAGAGAAAAAGCGGTTATTTTTGTGGAGTTTAAATCAAAATTAGATTTGCCTCAGTCCATTCGAAAATCAGGATTTAAAACGATTTTATTTACATCCAAAGTCGCTCCGGGAGCTTCAGATTTATTTGATGAGATCTTTGAGTGTGATTTGAAAAATTCAAAAAAACTAGAAGCGAGTGCGATCGATTTAAAAGAGCGTTATCTCGTGAAATCTGTGATCACGAATTATGATAACTTTGTAGTTCCATGTGCCTATTTAGCAGAACTTTTTAACGTTCCGGCGACATCCTTGTATTCAGCTTGTTGTACACGAAATAAAATCATGCAGCGACATGCGCTTGGATTTCTCAAGGAAAATATCCCGTATCGGATCGTGAAATCAGAGAAATCTGCCCAACGGGCGGCCAAAACTTTGGGAGGAGATGTTTTTCTCAAGGCAATTTCGGGGATTAAGGGACACGGGGTTTTCCATGCTCGGGACGAAGAGGATATAAGAGAGGCCTTTGGATATTTTTCGAATCTCAACCTTTCTCTAGAGCCTGAATTGCACGAGGATTTTTCTTTCTTTGATTTACAATTTCACTACCCAAATCCGCAAAAAACCTTTTTGGTAGAGAAAGCGATTTATGGAGAACAGGTTTCTTCTCTTTCTATCGTGGGAAATCACCATATTTGGCAGGCTCCATCATTAGTGGATATTTATTCTGCGAAATCAATTGGAAAGGATGATTCATTTCTGGCGTTTCGGATTCTTCCCTCCAAACGAGAACCTGAAATGGTAAAAAAGATCCAAGGGATTGAAAAGACAGCGATCCGCGTATTGGGATTGAAATTAAGTGCTACACATTCAGAGTTTCTTTTGACCGAAAAGGGAGAAATTAAAATTGTAGAACTCAATAGTCGTATTGGAGGATATCGCCCATTGATGTATCGAGAGGTTTATGGCATTGAGATTACAGATGCTTTTGCAAAATCAGTGGCCTTGGGAGAGGATTTGGATATCGTAGAAAGTCCTCAGAAATATGTGTCCTTGATGGAAATATTTCCAGAAAAAGATGGCGAACTTGTTTCCATCCCAATGTTGGAGACGCTAAAGAATGATCCGTCTATTTCTCATATTCGAGAACAGGCAAAAGGAGGGGATAAAGTGGGGAAATCTCAAAATGGGCATCGTCCGGTCTTGGTATTTCTCATCTCGGGAAAGACGTACACGGAGGTATACGAAAAAAGTTTGGCATTACAACAGGATATTAAAGTGGAGGTGCAGTAGATATCTGAATACGCACTGAAAATCAAAATTTCCATTTTTCAGTGAAACGATTTACACTGGAGTTCAATGGAGACTCAATCACATTTGAAAGTAATTTCATTTGGTCAGACCACACAATTTTGGTGTCTACTTTTGACTATTGGCTTTGCTCCTATTGTTTTTCATTCACAGTGGATCGTGGGGCCAATGGTGAATGCTGTTCTGATTTTGGCATATTTTTTATTGGGTATTCGCTCTGCGATAATACTTTCTTTTGTGCCGAGCGTAATGGCGTTGAGTACAGGACTGTTGCCATTTACATTTTCGGCAATGGTTCCTTTTGTGATATTGGGAAATATCATACTCGTAGGGACGTTTTTCTTGCTTCGAAAACAGAATTACTTTTTCCGCCTTGGAGTGGGAGCTTTTCTAAAATTTGCCTTTCTTTTCTTTTTTGCCCGTATGTTGGCAGGATATTTTTTTGGGGAAACGTTTGTTTCCAGATTGATTGTTATGATGAGTTGGCCTCAATTTGCGACAGCGGTTGTAGGCGGTCTTATTGCTTTTTCAATTCTTAAAATATTCCCAGGGGATGGCAAAAACGATCATTGATAAGCTCGAGGAAGCACATATTGTTGGGCGAGGAGGGGCAGGCTTTCCGGCTCATTTGAAATGGAGATTTACGAAGAAAGCGACGGGAAAACCGAAGTATGTGGTTTGTAATGCCTCTGAGGGAGAACCGCTTGTATCCAAGGATTTTTATATTCTTAAAAACCATCCGGAAAAAGTATTTCTCGGGATGAAGCTGGCGATGGATTATCTGAAGACCAAGGAGGCGTATTTTAACATTCAGGCTCCGTATTATAAAAAGCTGAAGAAGTCTTTAGATGCATTGGTTTCCGAATATGAAAAGAAGGGATATCACTTCCGTATTTTTGAGGAACACCCTTCGTATATCGGAGGAGAGGAGACGGCGTTGCTCAATGCGATCGAGGGGAAACGAATTCAGCCACGGATTAAGCCTCCATTTCCGGCAGATGCAGGTCTGTTTGGGAAACCAACGTTGGTACACAATGTGGAGACGTTGTTTGATATCGCTCTCGTGCACGAAGGGGCTTTTGAGCATCGACAGTTTATTTCGATTGTTGATCTAAAAAAGAAAGAAAAGATCCTTCATCTCAAAGAAGATCTGACCGTGCTTGAGATTTTGCAACAAACGAAGACATTGCCGAAGACGGATTTCTTTGTGCAAGTCTGGGGAGGAGCGAGTGGGTTGATCTTAAATTCGAAACAAATTGCAACCACAAAGATGAAAGGATTTGGTTCTGTGATTCTGTATCCCGCAGATGTCAATACACGAGATTTATTGCTCCAATGGTTTGAATTTTACAAAGATGAAAGCTGTGGAAAGTGTACGCCGTGTCGAGAGGGAACCTATCAACTCTACAAATTGGTAAAATCAAAAAAGAAGATTGATTGGAAGGAGATTTTTTCCATCCTCGAGCCCATGGAGGAAACGTCTTTTTGTGCGCTGGGAAAGTCTGTGGCAGTGCCGGTAAGGAGTTATTATAAAAATATTTTTTCTAAAAAAATTATATACCAAGTGTGATATAGTTTTATTTATAAAAATGTCATGAACATAAAAGAATCCCGGTTTTTATCGATGGAAAGAAGTATATGGCGCATGAAGGAGAGAGCATTTTGCAACTTGCGATTCGTCATGATATTGATATTCCTCATTTTTGTTATCACGAGGATTTACCGATGGATGCCAACTGTCGGACGTGTCTCGTTGAGGATACGAGTACGGGGCATGTGGTGACTTCTTGTACTTTAAAAGCAAGCCCAGGCTTGAAAGTTCTCAGTCAACAGAGTGCGAAGGCCAAACGTATGCGAAAGAAAAATATGGAGCTTTTGTTAGCTGGGCATAAGAAACTGTGTGCGAAGTGTAAGAAAAACTTGGCCTGTAAAACGGCAGAAAAATTGAAGCATTACGGTGTAACGAGTGAGAAATTTTCCCGAGACAATGAAGATGTGTGTCCGTTGCACAAGCTGGGAACGGCGGCCGAATTTGATCCCAAGATCTGTATCAACTGCAACAAATGCGTAGAGATGTGCGAGAAGATTGGAGTGGGATTTTTGGTTTTAAACGGAAAAGGAGCCAAAACACGTATTGATTACAACAAAGATCCCAAAGTCGATTGTATTTATTGTGGGCAGTGTACGGTGCATTGTCCGGTAGGAGCGGTGCGAGAGCAAAGTCATTTGGATCAGGTTGAAAAAGCGCTGAAAGATAAAAATAAGATTGTGATTGTTCAGACAGCTCCTTCTGTGCGAGCGAGTATTGGGGAAGAATTTGGGATGCCGTACGGTCAAAATCTGATCGGAAAACTTTGCACGGCATATCGAATGCTCGGCTTTGATAAAGTATTTGATGTGAATATGGGAGCGGATATTACGACGATTGTAGAAGCAGAAGAACTGATTGATCGGATCCAAAATAAGGGGAAATTGCCGATGTTTACGTCGTGTTGTCCGGGATGGGTGAAATACGTGGAGTTTTATCATCCAGAATTGATTCCCCATCTGACGACCGCTCGATCTCCTCAGATTCATTCAGGAGGGGCGTATAAGACATGGTGGGCGAAGAAAGAGGGAATTGATCCACGAAAGATCGTCGTCGTCTCTACGATGCCGTGTACGTCCAAGAAATACGAAACGCATCACCCAGAGGTAAAAGTGGGAAACCTAAAACCCGTGGATTATGTCCTCACTACACGTGAATTGGCTGTTTTGATAAAGAAGCATAAGATTGATTTTCCAAACCTCAAATCATCTGATGTCGATAAATACGGAGAATACTCTGGAGCGGCAGCGATTTATGGTGCTTCAGGAGGAGTGATGGAATCGGCACTTCGTTCTGCGTATGAATTTATCACGGGGAAAAATTTGAAGAAGCTCGAATTTGAGTCTGTTCGAGGGATGGATGGGATCAAGAAAGCAATGATTGAGATAGGGGACTTAAAGTTGAATGTCGCGGTTGTCGCGACGGTGAAGAATTTTCAAGTAATCCTCAAAGAATTAAAGAAAAATCCCAAAGCATACGATTATATTGAAGTCATGGCCTGCCCGGGGGGATGTATTG
>JBNKLH010000064.1:0-6447 GCA_050292255.1 Candidatus Altimarinota bacterium
TCTCAATGCCACTTGTAATGCATTTTCAGCGTCTGTGAGAGAGCTTTGGGCACTGTATACTTGTTGGTATTGTACGTTCATTTCCTCGCTTCGTGTTCCTCGTTCGGCTTCTCTGAGTTGAGCTTGAGCGAGCTCGAGATCAGCCTGCATTTGTTTCCGTTGTGCGTAGAGTTCTTGGCTGGTCAGAGTGACAAGAATATCTCCGGCTTTTACATGATCTCCGACTTTGACATTTACATTGTTGATTTTTCCATTTTGTTCAAAGGTAAGATCGAGACTATCGAGAGGTTTTACGGTTCCGGTGACGCTTACTCTTTGTTGAAGATCTTGTTTTTCCACTTCTACAGAAGAGGGAGCGGGCTCTGGTCGGGTGCGTTTATATACGCTGAGTCCAGTAATAATGAGTACGATCGCCAGAGGGATCCAAACGCTTTTTCTTCGAAGGAATTTCATGAGAGATAAATTAATCTCTTCATTGTACCATAAAAATGTTGATTTAGCCAGTGATTTCAGGACATTCTGGGCGAGAGAAAAACTCACCTTTGCCACACCCCTTCGCTACATCTTTCAGTAGGATTTTCGGCAACACGATATGCTCCGGAGTACGAGAGTTGAGACCCACATTCTTATTTCTAAGTCTTGTCTGTACAAAAATAAATTTCCACGCTACACTTCTTCGCGACGTACTCATTGAATTATTTTAAATATGGCAAAGAACCTCGTGATAGTGGAGTCCCCTGCAAAAGCAAAGACAATTGAAAAGTTCTTGGGGAAGGACTTTGTAGTGAAGTCTTCTTTTGGACATATTCGGGATCTCCCATCGAAGGGGATGAATATTGATATCGAAAGTGGAACTTTTGAGCCGACCTATGCGATCAATGATGACAAGAAAAAAGTAGTCACCGAACTCCGAAAAGAAGCAAAAGACAAGGAAGTATGGCTGGCAGCCGATGAAGACCGCGAAGGAGAAGCCATTGCGTGGCATGTGTGTCATGCGTTGAAAATTGATCCGAAAAAAACAAAACGAATCGTGTTTCATGAAATTACGAAGCCCGCAATTTTAAAAGCGATTGAGGCTCCACGAGTGGTCAATCAAGATTTGGTAAATGCCCAACAAGCGCGACGAGTGCTTGACCGATTGGTGGGGTATGAGCTTTCTCCTGTGTTGTGGAAAAAGGTCCAAACAGGACTTTCTGCGGGACGGGTTCAGTCTGTGGCGGTGCGGATTATCGTTGAACGAGAAAGAGAAATCGAAGCCTTTAATGCGACATCTAGCTTTAAAGTAACTTCTGAATTTGATCTGGGGAAAGCCGAGCTCAAAGCCGAACTTCCGAAACGAATTGCCGAGTCTGAGGAAGCGCAAGAATTTTTGAAGAGCTGTGTTGGGGCGGACTTTACGGTGGAAGATCTCGAAACGAAACCTTCGAAAAAGTCTCCTTCTGCACCATTTACGACGTCTACTCTTCAGCAGGAAGCGAGCCGAAAACTCGGATTTAGCGTGAAGCAAACCATGATGGTGGCGCAAGGATTGTACGAAGCTGGGCATATCACCTACATGCGTACGGATTCCTTGAACTTGTCAGAGCTTGCCCAAGAAGCAGCGGCCAAAGAAATCGAATCTCAATACGGACGGGATCATGTATCTCTCCGAAAATATCATACGAAAAGTGCCGGAGCCCAAGAAGCGCATGAAGCGATCCGACCAACTCATTTTGAAAAACACGAAGCGGGAAAAAATGCACAAGAAAAGAAACTCTACGCCTTGATCTGGAAACGAACCATCGCGAGCCAGATGGCGGATGCAAAACTTGAGAAAACAACCGCTACTATCGGGATTTCTACCCGAGAAGAGAAATTGGTCGCGAAAGGTGAAGTCGTGAAATTCCCTGGATTTTTGGATGTGTATTTTGAAAGTTCAGATGATGACGACGAAAACGATCCATTGGCAAAAAACATGTTGCCTCCGATCGAAGTCGGGCAAAAATTGGCGCTGAACGAGATGAACGCATTGGAAACATTTGCGCGTCCAAAACCACGATATACAGAGGCTTCATTAGTTAAAAAGCTCGAAGAAGAAGGGATTGGGCGGCCGTCTACGTATGCGCCGACGATTTCAACAATCATGAACCGAAAATATGTAGAAAAAGGAGATCGAGAAGGAGTAGAACGAGAACTTCAACTCTTCACGCTCAAAAAAGACGAAGTAACAGAAAATAAAAAAGTAGAAAAAACAGGAGCCGAAAAAGGAAAATTATTTCCTACCGCATTGGGAGAAGTCGTGAATGATTTCTTGGTCAAACACTTCCCAAAAGTCGTGGATTACGGATTTACCAAAGCCGTTGAGGAGGATTTCGATGCGGTGGCAGAAGGAAAAAAGATTTGGAACAAAATGATTGCGGATTTCTATAAGCCTTTCCATGAGATTGTAGAGAGCGCGGCGGATATTTCACGAGACGAAGTGGGGGGAACACGAGAACTTGGAACGGATCCAAAAACGGGGAAACCGATCTTTGCACGACTCGGGCGATTTGGGCCGATGATCCAGATGGGGACAAAAGACGATGAGGAAAAACCGAAGTTTGCCTCAATCCCAGAAGGAAAAGACATGAAAACGATTACATTTGAAGATGCATTAGAGCTTTTTAAACTACCACGAGTCATCGGAAAAACCAAAGAAGGAGAAGACATCAAAGCGAATTTTGGGCGATTTGGACCGTATATTCAGGTCGGGAAATTATACGTTTCGATAAAACCGGATGATCCATTTACGATCACAGAAGAAAAAGCTCGGGAACTTTACGAAGCGAAGCTTGAGTTTGAAAAAAACAAGAACATTCAGGTCTTTGAAGGAACGGACATCAAAGTATTAAACGGACGATTTGGACCGTACATCACAGACGGAAAAAAGAATGCCAAAATCCCAAAGGACAAAGATCCGGCGAAGTTGACGTTGGCAGAATGTGAAGAACTCATCAAAGCAGCTCCAGACAAAAAACGACGGTTTGCAAAGAAATAGGTTTTTCTCAAAAAATGTTTTAGACACTAGGCTTTCTTCTTTGGAGGAGAGCTTTTTGTTTTACTGGCGGCTTTTTTCGGAGAAGCGGTTTTCTTCGTTGTTTTTGGTTTTTGGAGGCTGGCGAGGGGGATAGTAATGTAAAACGTTGTTCCTTTGTTTTCCTTGGATTTAAACCATATTTTCCCTTTCATTTTTTCGACGATCGACTTTACGAGATATAATCCCAGTCCATTTCCTTCTGTATCCTGGACCCGGACATTATCCGCTCGAAAGAGTTTACTGAATATTTTATCCTTTTGATCATCAGGGATTCCATATCCGCTATCTTTTACATCAATAGAAACATTTTTCCCTTGTTTTTTAACCGTGCAGGAGATAGATCCCTTCTCTGGAGTGTATTTCACCGCATTGGAAAGTAAGTTCTGAAAAATGATATTTATGAGTTTTGGGTCAGAATAGATAATCCCGATAGAGTCATCATATACAAAGTTAAACTTTTGCTTCCTTTGTTTGATGGTTGCGGAGAGTTCATTGATTACATTTTGAGCCACAGATTTTGGATCTATCTCTTCGGGATCCGATCGCAGAGTCCCCAGCTCGATTCTCGATACATTGAGCAGAGAATTTACGAGCTCAATCATACGCTGGTTCCCATTGTGGATCGCATCCAAAAACTCTTTTTGGG
This sequence comes from Candidatus Altimarinota bacterium, assembly GCA_050292255.1. GTDB lineage: Bacteria > Patescibacteriota > Gracilibacteria > UBA4473 > UBA4473 > JBNKLH01. Next base: position 3,702 of record JBNKLH010000064.1, read on the forward strand.
ATTTATTAATTTCTCCTGCGTCTCCATCGAGAAGCATTTCTGTGTACCAATTTATTGCCGATAAGGGGGTTCTGAGCTGGTGAGAGGCAAGAGAAACAAACTCTGTTTTCATACGATCGACCTGTTTTTCTTTGGTGATGTCTTGTACAGATCCCATAAAAAATCGCACTTGTTTTTCTTCGTCCAAAACAGGAGAAATACTTATTTTGGCATCATACACTTCCCCATTTTTTCGTCTGTTTTTAATAGTTCCGTTATAAGTTTTTTTCTTCTTTTTAATAACGTCCCACATTTTTGTGTAGTGTTCTTTTGGCATCAGTCCTCCCCAGAGAGTGGCGGTTCCTGCTTTTTTGCCCAGTACTTCTCGAGGGGTAAATCCAGAAATAGTTTGAATGGCCGGATTGGCATACAAAATGATCCCTTCAGGATCGGTAATAACAATTTGTTCTGAAGAAGTATTTTCTACGGCGAGTTTGAATTTTTCGAGATCTGTAGCGAGTTGAACAGATCTTCTTTTTTCCTCCTCGATGTCTTCCAATATATTTGAAAGCGCCATTTTTGTGCTTTCGAGATATTCATTTTGTTCTTGTAGGTTTTTTGTTTTTTTAAACACTTCTCTCTCGAGATTTTTATATCCTTTTTGTATTTGTGTGAGCATGACCTGAAAGGCCTTTGAGAGATGTCCCACTTCATCTTTTTTATCGAGGAGTTCGGGCGGAAATTCTATGTTTTTCTTTCCTTTTGTAATCGCTTGGGCAAAATGAGTGATCTCGTTCAACGGCTTTGTAAAATATCTCCCTAGTAAGGCACTGAAAACAATAAGAAAAAGAAGAAAGAGGCCATTTATGATAAAGAAATCCTGTCGGAGGGCAGAAATAGGTTCTCGCAATACACTTCCTTTTACCACCTTAAAGAGTATCCAGTATTCAGAATAGTTATTCTGGTTATAAAATATTTTTTGCCATACTTGAAGTTCATCACGTTCTGGGTTATAAAAATCAGAGTTGTTGTGCCTCTGTATTTTGGAGAGCATTTCTGGATGTTCCGTAAAATAATTATGATCAAAGTTTTCCAGTTCGGTGCTAAATAATTTCTCTTTATTCGGATGGATGAGATATTGTCCGGATTGGTCGATCATGATTGATTTTGAGTCAGGATCGAGTTGATTGATGCTTTTTAAGATACTATCGGTAAATACATTCATGATAATCGCCCCTTTTCTTTCTTTGCTAATATCGTCAAATACCGGGATCCCAAAACGTAAAACCGGCACGTGAGGGAATTGTATGACGCCATATTCCCGGTTGAGATTCATTCGGGATATATAGACCTCTCCTGGAGCCATTCGTATTGTATTTTGAAAGTAGTATGTATCGCTTTTATCCTGTAGGTCTTTATCGGGAGTAATAAAAATTCCATTCTGTCTTCTTTCTACTTTTATGATCTCTCGGCCGTTATCATCGATATAACGGAGCTGAAAAATATTGAGATCCGTCCTCATCTCAGCTATGAATATAGATTTTAGTCGTTCTTTCCATTGAGTAAGGGTGCTTTGCTCTAATTCATCCATCCCTGTTTTTTCGGCTCGAATCATCCCCTGAATGGGCGGATAAAATGAAGCTCGTTTTGTTTCTGATCGAAAAGATTCCAATAGGTTATTTATGGCAATAGTTTCATCTCGTATAACATTCTGTTGGAGAAGTCGCTCTTGTTCTTCAATTGTTTTTTTTGTTTCTGGTAAAATAAAAACCCACTGCAACAAAATCAACGGCACAATGGCCATAAAAATTAAGAGAAGAATGAGTTTTTTTTTCATACCAGAAATTTAGGGAGAACAGTGAATATTAGGTCTTATTTTTTTAGTTTTTGGAGTTTTGTTTTGAGATCTATCATTTTTAGCTCCCGGCCAATCATGACTTTATTGAGCATTTCGAGTGATTCTTTTTGTTTCTTGATTTCGATCTCTCCCTGCTTTCGCATAGAGATATCTTCTACTTGGGCCACAAAGTACAAAGGGGCTCCATTTTTTCTCCGAACCAATGAAACACTAAAAAGCACCCATACGATTTCTTTTTTCCGATTTCGAAAGTATCGTTTTTCGACTTGATAGGACGGGACATCTCCATTGATTAGTTTTTTCCGGGATTTATTATCCAAGGTTATATCATCTGGATGGGCATTGTATTCCCATGTCCTTTGAAGTAGGTCATTTTCATCATGCCCAAGAATGTCGCAGAGTGACTGGTTTACACGGAGCCATTTTCCTTTTAGTGATACGATAGCCATCCCAATGGGAGCATTTTGGAAAGCTTGGGAAAATCTATTCTCACTTTCTTCCAAGGAGGATTGAACTCTCTCTGATTGAACAGAAATACGATATTGTCGAATCAACAAAAACCCCACAATAGCCAAAATGATTATTCCGAGGCTCGATCCAATCGCGATCACAATGAGAGGCAATTCGTTTTTGAATTTAGAGTCCAATATTTCGGTCGAATTCCAGATGATTGTCCAAGTGTTGTTTCCTAATTCAATAGATCGGGCTTCTTGAAATCGTGAAATATGTTCGGGGTCAGTGGTTTTTTTATAAATAAGATTTGTGTCCGTGATGCTGGCTTGATCATAAACGGCTAGATCGAGAAGCTCATTTGTATTGGCAATTCCTTTTAAGAAATTTTCTCCTACAAACGGCGCATATACCCATCCGACAAGAGCCTCTTGTCTCTGTTGGACGGTTATAATTGCT
>JBNKLH010000065.1:0-6374 GCA_050292255.1 Candidatus Altimarinota bacterium
TTTGATATTCCCACTCATAAGTCTTCTTGGTTGAATTTTGTTGTAAAACCCACCGAAATAGTTAATTCCAGGTCGCACCAAAGATATTAAGTGAAGTTTTTTTATCGGTAAAAAATACTTCTTTTGCAAACTTTTCTATGTCTCCAATGTTTTCAAATTTAACAGAATTCTCCTTTAGTTCATTAAAAATAATACTTTCTTTCCGATGTCGCGTTGGAATGTCGATAACATTCGTTTCCGCATAATAAGTCCCAACAACCCATTTGGTTTCGGTATCTGTAAAGTACTTGTCAAATTTAGACAACACAAGCTTAACTGTCTCGTGGCTTGCTTTGTCATAATTAGATAACAAACTATTTTCCCATTTGTTGCTTTGTGCATTTATTGTTGTTAGAGACAAGAAAAATACACTTAAAAAGATTAGATTTAACTTTTTCATACGATTTTTTTTGATGTGAAACTAAAAATTTAAATAAAAATAATACTTATACCTCCCTCCCAAAATTTTCAAATCTGTTGCCGTGAAAGAACGAGAAGTCTTATAGGGGAAATAAGCAAGTTGTCAATGAGCGGAAATGGTTTTTTTGTAGGTAAATATTTGGATATTCTGCATATCTATGGTATAATCACGCGATGACTGAAACCAACGATAGTCTTCCCGAGGCCCTCAAAACCACTCCTGTGCCAGAAAGAAAGGCAGAAGAGGTGACGCCACCTCCTGTGATCGAACCTGCGTTAGAAGAGGGTTTGAATGATGAAGATGAGGCATTGGATCTTGAATCGGATGGAGATGTGTTTTGGTTGATTCAACGGGTTCTCTGGGGGATTTTGAAATTGGTGGGAGTTTTGGCATTGATTGGAGGAGTGGCCTGGCTTATTTGGGGAGAATTGCCACATAAAAAAGTTGATATCAAAGAAACAAAAGAAAAGGTTGAAAAGATTACAGAAAAAATAATTCCAAAAGACAAAAAGAAATCGGTGCAGGATGTAAAACCTGTCGTAGAAAAAGATCTTCCAACGGTGCATCAGCCGGTGGTGCATAATGGGGATGCTCGGACAGATGGAGCGCTTGTGGGAGCGGGGTGGAATTATTGGATGGAAAACCAACGTCTAAGTGAACAAAATGACGCGATTAGCGAAGCCTTGCTTTGGACAAAGAAAACGGGAGCATTTTTTGATACTCCGTTGACGAAAATGATTGTGGGAGATTCGCCGGTCGTACGATCTCGAAATCTCGATCGGGTGGTGACAGAAAATTACCGGTTGATGGAAAGTGCGCAGCCCATTCGTTTGAAGCTCGAGTCTCAGATCACGGAATTGGCTCAAAAATCAGAGGCCAAAAAACAAGAATATGAAACCTACAAAGCGGCATTGGGACAATTATTAAAAGACTCAAATCCAGACAACTTCGATGAGACCTGGAGTTATATGATGGAGGCCGAAAAACAATCTCTGGATTATTCACGGCAGGTGCAACTTCGTCAGCAGCTTGTACAATCTATGGGGCGATACTACCTCGGGCTCAAGGATACCTATGAAATGTTGGTGGCCAATCGACGAGCGATTGTTGAAAACATTAAAGTAGTACAGTTCCCGTGGGATCCATTTGGACAAATTGTTTCCCCCACGCAATGGCGTGAGGCGCAAGCACAGTAAGTCCGATATTCTTTCGCATGCGGTGGCGTTGAGCAGGCGTGTATTTTTCGCGTTGGAATAGAGCGGTTCTGTTTTCGGGAACTTCCCAAGTTAGCTCCGGTTTTTTTCGATAAGAAATAGCGACCAGTTCTTCTGGAGATACGGTAAGTAAAAAGTCGTCAAAGAATCCATCGATTTCCGATTCTGATTTTTTCGTGTTCTGTTTTTTGTTTGAGTTTTCTTTGCTGAATTCTTTTGTGAGCCAGTTTGATATGGATGTATCAAAAGCCCCTCCTCCACCAGAGCGAGGAGAAATCGTTTTTCGAATGATTTCCGTGTAGGTATTGGTTTCTCCACTAAAATCTTCAACAGTGAGACTTACTTTAAAAGAATCTTGTTTTCCAAAGTTGAAATAAATCCGATCGGGATTGGCTTTATTCCATTCCGCTTCTTCTCCAGAGGTTTCACAACTGATATCACCGGTCCGAACTTTCCGCCATTCCCAACCATCTTCGGCATAATTTCCGCAGCTTTTTCCATTCACCGTCCAAGTAAAAGATTTCAAGTCTTGCAGACCATCTGGATCATAGGATCCGTTGGTTTCATTCTCTTCATCGATAGCGCTGAGGTTGGCCGAAGAGGTAACCGACGGACTTCCCTGGATGTAAAACTTGGCGATAGGCGGCTGATTTGTGGGAGCATTTTCGACGCCCGGAGAACCATTGAAATGTCGGAAGAAATTAGCATTGGTGTTGCTATCAGCCTGGGGTTCTATTCGGGCGATAGATTCGTTTTGAATTAAATCTGGAATGGCAATACACGGACCATTCCATTGATCGGGAATAAATTTCTCCATACGATTTTGTTCTGTTTCGGAGAGTTCTTCTTTTGCCCAACATAAGACGTCTTCCGTTTTTTCTTCTTCCGTATCGGCGAAAAGATTGAGTTCGAGCGTCCCCGAGTTTCCGTTGATTCCATTTTTGCTCGAGCTTTCCCAGGTATAAAAATCGCCTGTTTCTCTCAGCGTTGTCGTGTTTCTGTATCGAGCGGGATCGTCCTGGATTTTTTCACTTTTGAGATCAAATGTCAGGAAATCTCCTTCTTCGATCGGGAGGCTTTTTTCTGCAAAGAACAAGCGTGTTCCGTTGTGTTTTATTTCTAAAAACTGCGCGTCGAAGGTATTGGGAATAGTTTTTGCAAAGAGTTCGAAAAAATCGTTTTGAGCGTTATCGGGAGAGACTTCTGAGATAAATATTCTTCCAGAGAAAGGAGGATCTTCTTCTGCCGGAGGGGAACTTTCGCTCCCGGGAGAGCCCAAAACAGGATTTCCATCCGCATCCAAAACCCCAGATGTATCAAGTGAAAAGGTATGCCAGCTTGTTTCTTGGGATCCCTCTGCGATAGGGAATGTGCGTTCCATGGTCCTTTTGTCTGTACTGTCTCCGGAAATCCATGGCATTATGTTTGGGGTTTGGTCGATGATATTTCCATCTGGATTTTTGAGAAAAAGAACTTCTCCGTCATTGGATAATCCTCCAGAATAAATCTGCTGAGCTGGAATTGATAATGCACTGTCATCGGTTCGTTCGAGGAGGAAAAAACCTTCGGATTCGATTATTCCCGTGAGCGTTACGGAAGGAGTCCCATCTTCTGCTTCGAGTGTCCAGTCGGTGAGATCGATAGCTTCGGTGGTTGGGTTATAAAGCTCTATCCATTCGTCATTATAGCTGGCTTGTGTCCCCATCCAGGCGACTTCGGAGATGCCTTGAGCGAAGGCTTGTTGGTAAATACAGAGAAGGATAAGTCCGGTCCAGAATTTTTTCATCAAATCTATAGATCTATTGTTTTTCGGTTGAGCGTCAATAAGAGTGTTTCATTAAGATTTAATTACTACTCACCTCTTCTCGTTCTTTTTTTCCCGCAAAAAAAGAACCAAAAAAGCTCTCGACGGTGCTCCATCATCGAATCCATTTACAAAATCACTTCTGTTCCGACTTCGTCTCCACGACGAAATAATTTTGAATGGAGTGCGATTCTTCCACAATGTCGAAATTTTTTGGCAATACTTATTTTCGGGGCTTGCTCCGGGATGCCTCTCCTGCTACTCTCCCGTCTGTGAGAAAGATCCTTTTTGGTGGCGGAGGGCTTCTAGCCGCATCGGCAGTGACATCCAAGTTGCTGGGGCTTTTGCGTGATCGATTATTGGTATCTATTTTCGAGTCCGGGGACAAAATCGACTTTGTTTTTGCGGCGTTTCGGATCCCGGATTTTTTCTTTTTCCTGCTTGTGGGAGGGACGGTGACCACCTTGTTTCTCCCTCGGGCTGCGGAATTGACCGGGAAAGATAGAACGAAGTTTTTCTCAAGCTTTCTCTGGGGAGTGGCGGCCTGTTTTGGGATTTTGTGTGGAATCGGGGCGATTTTCCCTGAATTTTTGGTTCGTATTTTTGCGACGGGATTCGATTCTTTGGCTCGAGAAGAAATTGCGACACTTTCGCGATTACTCTTTGGGTCTGTATTTTTACTAGGGGTGAGTTCTGTCTTTTCCGCGAAAATGCAATTGCGAGAGAAATTTTTCTCTGTGGCATTGGCGCCAATCCTTTACACGGGGATGATCTGTGTCGGGCTTTATTTTTTCGGAAAACAATGGGGCTTGGTAGCGGTCGGAGTGTCGGCAATTGTAGGGGCGGGGATGCATGCTCTCACAAATGCCTTGGCGTACTTTATCGACAAGGGAAAGCTCGGGATTTTTTGGCGACGACCGCGGAAGGCCTGGAAGAATTTTGGATCTGACTTTGTTCTGCGGACGACGAATAATGCGGCTTTTCAGATTAACCAGTCTGCCGATGTGTGGATTGGGAGTTTCCTGATCTCTGGGGCAGTGAGTGCGTTTTCTTTTGGGACGAATGTAGGGCACGTATTGTTGTCTATCCTGGGATTTCCGGTGGCGCATTCGGTCTTCCCTCGACTGACGAAGGCAAAGCATCAGTATGCGGTGCAAAAAAAGATTTTGATGGAAGGAATCGGAATGATCCTCCTCTTTACGATTCCTGTCGCAATAATTGGTTTGATATGGTCTCGGGAGATTCTTCACCTTTTGTTTGGGATTTCTGGAGATATGTTGGAAATGGGAGCCATGGTGCTTCGATGGACGATTGTAAGTAGCCCGTTTGCGTGTTTGTCTCCGGTGTTGTCTCGTTTGTTCCTCGCGAATGACGATGTGAAGACACCGACAAAAATCTCAGGAACGGTGCTTTTGATCGCGACTGGAACGGCGGCTTTCTTTGCGCTCTTCTTCTTTGATCGGGCGAGTACGGAGGCGATCCGAGGGTTGGCAATTGGAAACTTTGTGGCGAATACGTTGAGTGCTTTGATCTTTTTTGCGCATGCGTGGCGTCGATTTTTTTCCCATAAAAATAACACCTCTTGCTCCTCTTAAACTAAGAGGAGAACTTATACATTGAGTTTTTAAATGAAAAAGGAATTGAATATTACGATTGCGGAGAAAGACGCGGGAAAACGTGTGGATGCGTTGGCGGCAGAAATGTGTCCAGAAATTTCTCGAGCAAAGTGGCAACAATATGGTTCTTTTTTGCGTGATGGAAAGACTCTTCCTGGCAAGACCCGGGTGAACGAAGGGGATGCGTGGAAGTTCTTTTTTGACCGGGAGAGTAGTCCAGAAGCAGATTCTTTAGAGCCGTGGGATTTCCCATTGAAGACTGTGAAGGAATCAAACTCATGGGTAGTCATCCAGAAACCAAGAGATATTTCTGTGCATCCGTCACCAAGTGATCCGTCTCAAAAGACTGTTGTGAATGCCTTAATCCATAACTTTGCAAATCTATCGCAAAAGAAAGATGGAGAAATTATCCGTCCGGGGCTGGTTCATCGATTGGATAAAATTACGTCTGGAGTGCTCTTGGTCGCTAAATCCGATGCGGCTCATAAATACCTTCAAGATCATTGGGCCGAGGTTGAAAAAACGTATTACGCGGTTGTGGAAAACAAAGGACAGACATTGCCGGCGAAGGGAAAAATTGATGCGGGGATCACGCGAGATCGGAATGATCGTCAAAAGATGACGTTTTCGAATGAAGAAAAAGCGAAAGACGCGGTGACATTATTTGAAGTCATGCAAGCGAATAAGCAGTATTCGCTGTTGAAAGTACAAATCCTCACGGGGCGAACGCACCAAATCCGGGTGCATTTGTCCGCTATTGGACATCCGATTTTGGGAGATGAAAAATATGGGGGTGGAAAATCCGATCGAGTGTATTTGCATGCGACGAAATTAACCTTTCCAGATCCAGACAAGAAAGGAGAAAAGGTGAGTGCAGAGTGGGAGCCGGATGAATCTTTTTGGGAGAAGACGAATTAATTTATTTTCACCCCGGGGTGGTGAATACTTACAAAGATTCTCGCATATCAACCGCTCGAAGCTGAATTCTGCGTTCTCCCTGCCAGTAGTTGGCTTTAACGGTGAAAGCGATATCGACCGATTGGCCGATGCCGATTTTGTTTTCCAGATGTCCGGCGAAGAAAGCGACCACTGACATTTCCATTCCATTGATTTGTCCGGTAAATCGGAAGTGATTTTTGTCTGCTCCCATCGGAAAGATCTGTGTGATCACGAAATCTCGAAATCCAAAGATCGGAGCTGGGTGGCCCGTCCCAAAGGGGCCAAATGCATCAAGAAAAGAAAGGAGATCTTCATTTACCTCTTGAGGATCAATCCAGGCT
>JBNKLH010000066.1:0-6325 GCA_050292255.1 Candidatus Altimarinota bacterium
AAAGCGATTCAAATCGCTAAACGTCTAAAAACGAAAGCACACATTCACCTAGAAATAGAAACCGGAATGTATAGAACCGGATTGGACCAAGAACAACTCAAAACACTCATTCCCCTTCTCCAAGAAAATAGTGAACATCTTGAAATCGCTGGAGTTTGTACTCATTTCGCAGGAGCAGAAAGTATCAGTAATTACTATCGGATTATGAAACAAATTAAACTGTTTCATAAAATCTGCACATGGCTCGAAACACAAGGTGTTCATGCCAAAATCAAGCATGCCGCCTGTTCTGCCGCTATCATTAATTTCCCGAAAACACGATTTGATCTCGTTCGAGTGGGAGTTATGCAATATGGATTTTGGCCAACAGATGAAACCTTTATAAATTACATCACAAAACGACAAAATAAGAAAAACCCTCTCGTCCCCGTTCTCTCTTGGAAATCACAAATCATGAGTGTCAAAAATGTCCCCGCTGGACAATACGTCGGATATGGAGACAGTTTTTTGGCGAATGAAGACATGAAAGTAGCCATCGTCCCGGTTGGTTACACCAATGGATACTCACGCATGTTGAGTAATAAAAGCAGCATTCTTGTCCATGGAAAACGCGTTAGTGTGATCGGGTCGGTAAATATGAACTTGTTGATTATCAATGTCTCCCAAATCCCGGAAATCAAGAAAGGAGACGAAGTCGTCCTCGTGGGATCACAAGGAGATCTCAGAATTTCCTTTGCCTCATTCCGAGAACAAAAGAACGCTCTCAACTACGAAGTTCTTGCTCGCCTTCCGGAGAATATTCAACGAAAAGTGGTAGAATAAACTATACGGAATTGCGCATAATCCACAGGAAAAAAGCCATATTAGTCTATTTTCTTGCATTTAGTGGAGCTATATGGATGTTTCCCCGTACAGTAACCACTCCCTGTTAAATCAGCACAAGAAACCGCTTTTATCTTTTTCCCATAATGATCTTTCCATATTGATATAGCCCCTTGTGTCGCCCGGTCACACACATCCACCTCTCCATCCCAATCTTTTTCTATCGAGTTATATGAGTTTTTTGAATAAATTGCCATTTTCTAAGTTAATAAAAAACAATATAAGAACTAAGTCCAGAATCTCCAAAAAAGAAACAATATCAACTCACTAAAAGTTAAATCATTCCCAAACCGAGTCCCTATTTATCAAAAAACTGGTAACAACACATTGCCACCACAAACAATTACACAATAAACAAAAAAACAAGAAAAAGAAATACGTTGACAACAAAACTTGCCAAAAAAGAAAGAAGGAGTAGAAACATATCGAAAATCTACAAATTCATATGAATAATCTCCTCAAAATCCAAAAAACACTCGCACTTCTGGGACTTAATGAAACCGAAGTGAAAGTCTATCTCGACCTCCTGAAACTTGGAAACACCCCCGCATCCCAGATCGCACGAAGACTCAAACTCAATCGATCGACAACTCGATATACACTTGAAAATCTCACCAAGAAGCGATTTGTCTTTCAGGAATCTCGGAATGGAACTTTTTTCTTTACCGCAGAAGATCCAGAAAAAATCCTCCTCCTTCTCAAGTCAGAACAGCACGAATTAGACGAGAAACAAAACTCTCTTCATCAAATCATGGGAGATCTCAAGAATCTTAAAAACCCGCATTTTAATACCCCCAAAGTTCGATTTTTCCAGGGAATAGATGGACTCATAAAAATGTATGAAGATATTCTCGAAACATCCAGGAAAACCAAATGCACTCTTTATGGATACGCACTTCTGGATTATCAAAAAACCTACCCAGAGTTTTTAGACTTTATCGAAAATGTCTATGTCCCCGAACGGGAAAAAATCGGAAATAAGTCATTCTTTATTTTCAATGACAATGAGAGCAATCAGAAATACATCAAAAATGACAAAAAAATGAATCGAACAACATTACTCGTCCCAGAAGAGCAATTTCCATTCAAAACCGCCTTCCATATCTACGACGACAAAATTTCGTTTTCTTCTCAACTGACAACAGGAGCTCCAACAGGAATCATCATGGAACACAAAGATATCCAAAATGATCATTTTTCTCTTTTTCGTATGGCTTGGGAGGTCGCTCGCAAGCTTCCTGGAAATGAGAAATACAAGGACATATCTCTTTAAAATCTTCTCTCAAGGGCAAAAAGAGTTTCTGTTTCTGCAATCGTTCCATCTTTTCGGATGGCCTTCTCTGTCTTTTCTCCTACCACATCCCAACCAGATTTCTGATGACGTTCTAGAGCGGGATTATTCGGAGCCACAGAAGCCCGTACAATATTTCCCGGAGCAGAAATAGTCTCGAATACAGAATTTTCTAGCACATTTCCTATTTTAAAATCTCGTTGAAATTTCCCTTCAATATAAAACGTTCCCAAATAAAATTCATTTTCACCTAATTTCTTGATCTTTGTGACACCAATTAATTCGTCCTGATATTTCAGCATTCGGAATTCAACGTCCTCATCCTGAAGATCTTTTGCAATATTCAATTTTAAAACTTCTAAATATTGCAGATATTCATCGGCATATGCGACTTCTAAGTTTCGAATAATCATTTGGTAGTCACTAATCCCAAACTTTTCAGGAGAGAGGTAATTCTCTGAATTCTCCATATCAAATGAATCCTTTATCAACATCCCGCCTCGCACACCTTCTGCACGCACATTAAATAAAACATCTGAAATTTCCTCAAAAGACATCTCTTTAAAAAATCGGGCATTTCCCCGAAACACAGATCCTTCCATCAAAATATCTTCTGCAAAAAGTTCTGAGTTCTTTACCAATTCCTTCATTTCTTTTTTACTCGAAACAGCTGAGGCTTCACGAACCAAAAGAGATAAGCGACGTAATATTGCATCATTGTACTCCGAGACATCAAACTCCCCTTCTCCATTATCTCTCATCAATACTCCGAGTATATCTTCCCTTTGCTCTACCAACTCCAAAATCTGGGTAAACTTCTGCAAAAAGCTTCCTTCAAATGAACTTTCTTGAACGAATGGATTATCTAAAACTTCAAAGAAAGACTTCATATCCCTTGTTTTATTTGCCAAAAAAGAAAACGTTCGCAATAAAGCCGTTTGATATTCATTCTTCTCTTCCCGCTGGATCCCCATTCCCTGATACGCATCCTGAAAGGCCGAAAAATCATGCACATCCATTTGGAGTGACAAGGCAAACAGGTAATACAAACTTTGTGAAGAAATAGTCCACTGATCCCTTTGTGGCCAAAAGCCTGTGTAATCAAAAAACACCTGCTGCAATTCGGGCGTCTCCATCACTCGCAAAAAGACTTTCAAGATGTGTGGATTGGAATAAGCATTTTGATGAACAAAAAAGTCAGGATTTTGAACTTCTTTCCGCACACGATCAACAAAAGATTCATCAAATCCATTGGCATGAAAAACTCCTCCATCTTGGGTAATCTGCCATTGATCATAAAACATTTGGAGCAACCACGAGTTCCCGAGATTTTCTCGAACGGATTCTCCATTCCCTTCTGACTGAAAGAGATCTGCAAGTTCGTGCACAACATAAAAAACGCTCTTGGAAACCTCTGAGGTATTATTTTCAATCTCTTGCATCCCCGTCATTTCAAGAGATTTTTTCTTTCTGGGAATGAGTTTTTCGAAAAAAGAAGGCATTTCTATATACACCTTTTAAAACTTTTTACGTAAAAGTCAAGATGTGTCGCAAGAAAAAACCAACTACAACACGCTCAATAACTGCCTTAGGTCCTCTTTGGAGACAGATGGAAAATTCGCAATCCGAATCGTATCGGCTTTCACCTTTCCATATCCGCCACCCAGAGTGATGTTTCTTTCGGTCGCCTTTGCATGCAATCTCTGAATAACTTCTGGATCTGCCTGAAGACAGAATGTCGAGAGTGAACGAGCTTTTTCATCTTTTATAAAATGAGAGAGCTCATCATGAGAAGCCAAAAATTCGTCCATGAGGGCTTTTTTTTCGCCTGCTTCCCGATGAAACACTTCCACTCCCCCACGCGCGTTCCAACGAGCTAACTGTTTTCCCAATAAGTAAATATTGAAAATATTCGGCGTCTGAATTGTTTGATAATTTTTCTCCATTTTCGCAATTTGAGCCGCTAGAGGAAAAGCTCCTACAGGGATATGCATGTTTTCTTCTAGTCGCAATCCCACTTCTTTGGCCCGAGGGGACAAAATCCAAATCCCCAAACCGGACGGCAATCCAAAACCTTTTTGGACCGAAAAAAGCCACACATCCGCATCCGAGATATTGAACGGCATTACTCCCGCTACAGAAGTCACATCAATAGCCAATAATTTTTCCGGATGAGCATTTCTGATATGTCGAATATCTTCTGCCTGACACATTGCACCAGTACTGGTTTCGTTGTACGTAATCGTAATCAACTCCGCATCCTCCGGAATATCCGTATTTTGAAAATCATTAATTTCTCCCCATTCTGCTTTGTCCTGAAGCGCATTTTTCCCCATATCACGCGCCATGTCATAAAACTTCTCCGAAAAATTCCCACTCGTAAAGTGAAATGAATGTTCTTTAACGAGTCGACGAATCGTCTGTTCCATGGCATCTGTCGCAGAACTCGTATACAAAATCGTATATCCTTCTGGAATCTGAAGAAATTGCTTCAACCCCTCAATAGCTTGACCACTGATATCCGAAAACACCTGACTTCGGTGGCTTGTTTCCAAGATATTTGTATTGACTAGATCAATAATATCCTGCTTGGTTTCTGACGAAATCTGAGAAGGACCGGGATTAAAAGTAATCATTGGGGGAGGATTTAAAAAAGGACCCGCACTTTGATGCTTTCGGGTAATTCTTGCAATGCTTTTTTTAGTTTTTTGGCATTGTATCCGGACTTGTCATCTACATCCGTGATCACATATCCAATCTCCGGAGACGTCTGCAAATACTGCCCGGCTACATTCAATCCTTCTCTACTAAAAATTTCATTTATTTTGGTCATAACTCCCGGTTTATTTTGATGGATATGAAGGAATCGATGTTGATTTTCAAAGGTCGGCAAATTAATTTCCATAAAGTTTACAGCTGAATTGGTCGTTCCACTATCTGAATACGTCACCAATTTCTGCGCCACTTCCTTCCCAATATTTTCCTGTGCTTCAAGCGTACTTCCTCCGATGTGAGGCGTCAAAATAACATTTTGAAATTCCTGAAGCGGAGACTCAAACATTTCTGTTTTTGACTTTGGCTCCTTGGGAAACACATCCAAAGCCGCTCCATGAACATGTTTGTCTCGCAAGGCTTCTACCAAGGCATCAATCACCACGACATTTCCTCGAGAGGCATTTATCAAATGAGAGCCTTGTTTCATTTGTTTGAGTTCTTTGAGCCGGATCATATTTTTCGTTTGTTCTGTCTGTGGCACATGCAATGTCACGACATCTGAGTGTTCCAATAATTCTTTCAAAGTATCTACCGGACGCGCATTCCCAAAGGGCAACTTGGCTTCAATATCATAAAAAACAACCTTCATCCCAAAATTCTCCGCCAAGATCCCGACCTGCGATCCAATATGCCCATATCCCACAATCCCGAGCGTTTTTCCCCGCGCTTCATAACTATCCTGTGCAGATTTCATCCAATCCCCTGTATGCGCCGCGGCATTCTTTGCTGGAATTCCCCGCAGAAGCATAATTGCCTCCGAAATAACGAGCTCTGCCACACTTCGAGTGTTTGAATACGGAGCATTAAAAACGGGAATCCCCTGCTCTTTTGCGGCTACAAGGTCGACTTGATTGGTCCCGATACAAAAACACCCCACAGCCAACAAATTTGAAGCTTTCTCTAAAACATTTCGTGTGATTTGTGTCCGAGAACGAATTCCGATGAAATGATATTGATCTACAATTCCAAGCAGTTCTTCTTCGCTCATACTATGGGTAAAGTAATCTATTTCTTCATATCCTCCGGATCGCAAAGTATCCAATGCAGACTGATGTACGCCTTCAAGAAGAAGGAGAATTTTAATTTTGTTCTTTGGGAAAGATGTTTTCATGTGGTTGTGGGTTATAGGTAATAGATTTTCATCTTGCGTAGAAAGGTGATTAATCACATCTCTACGATTCATTCATATCACGACAAAAAGTCTTCAATAAACTTCTGAAAAGCTTTCTTTGTAGTGAAAAAATAGGGGGCTTTTTCTTTGATAATCGGTCGATTTTTGTGCACGCCATATCCAAGAAAACAATCTACTTCTTTTTTTTCATACGCCGCCAAATCACTCGCACCATCCCCAATCAGAAAAATATTTCCAGGAGTCCT
>JBNKLH010000067.1:0-6269 GCA_050292255.1 Candidatus Altimarinota bacterium
GGTATTGGGAACCGTAACCGATCCCGATGTTAAGGTTGATTTTAGTGAAGGAGCAAAGCAAACGGCTCAAGCTGTAAAAGAAGAGGTAAAAAAGCAAGTGCAAGCCGAGGTTAATAAGAAAAAAGACGAAGCCAAAGAAAAAACAAAAACAGCTATTTCCTCAAACAAACAAGAAATCACAAAACTCGAACAAAAAGCGCAAGAACTTCAGGAGAAAAAAGACCGTGGAGAAGAACTCTCTGAAGAAGAAACCCAAGAACTTGCATCCGCCGAAGAACAACTCGTCACTCTCAAAGACCAACAAAAAGAACTTAAGGATCAACTCAGCGAACTCACCGACGACCAAGGACACGCAAAATTCAAACTCCGAACCCATGAAGCCTTCGTCACCACAGAAGGCGGACTCGACGGAAAAGTCATGAATATCCAGTTCCGAAATATCCCAGGCGTCAGTAAATTTTCCGTAGACACACTCGGACGAAGCTTCGAAGAACGATACGAAGACATGACCATGTACGATGCCTTTGGAGGCGAAAATGGAGCCGCACGAGAACTCTTTGGTGTCGGACTCAATAGCGATAAAACTATTTCCACAGAAGGACGAATCGGAGGATTTATGACCTCATCCGAACTCATGCACGAATGGAACCTCGACCGTGCACACGGAGAAATCATGTCCCCTCGTGACCAAGAAAAACTCTACGACATTGGGAAATGTTTTGATGGACCGAATAGTCCCGAAGACAATCTCCAAGCGCTTGGTGTCCATGATGAAAATGGCCAGTTCAATCTCGACGGTTGGCTCAAAGTCCAAGACTACATCAAAGAAAACATAAACCACAAAAACAATCTGACCTTCAAAGCGATGAAGGCGGCATTGAGTGGGGAGACCGAAGAATAGTTTACAGTCCTAAAGGGAAGAGATATTTGTGCAAAGTAATTGGTATAGTTTTCACTTTCCTCTTCCTTCGAGGTGAGTACAATTCCTACGATGACAAAAGTCAGACAAGCCGTTCTCCCAGTCGCCGGTATGGGGACTCGTTTCCTCCCTGCGACCAAAGTCCAACCCAAAGAAATGCTTCCCGTGTTTGATACGCCGGCGATCCAACTTATTGTCGAGGAAGCGGTTCAGGCGGGGATTGAAAAAATTGTCTTTGTGATTTCAGAGGACAAGCATTCGATTCGACATCACTTTTCACAAAAAGAAGCCCTCGAAAACCTGCTTTCTTCTCGAGGAAAGACAAAAGAGCTCGCCACGATAAAACATCTCTCGTCTTTGGCAGAGTTTGATTTTGCGTTCCAAGATGAGCCGCTAGGAGATGGACATGCGATCATGTGTGCGAAGGAATTTATCACGCCGAATGACCCGGTTGTGATTTTATTTGGAGATGATCTGGTGGATAATCCAGACGGGAAAAATGCCGTGGAACAACTTATTGAACTGTACGAAAAAACAGGGGAGTCTGTGGTACTTTTGGAAGAAATTGACCGAAACGATTCTCGAAAATATGGAATTGTGAATCCTGTTTCTCAAAACGGAAATGAACTTTTGATTTCAGATGTGGTGGAAAAACCCGCTCCAGAAGATGCTCCTTCGAATTTTGGGATTGTGGGGAAATATGTGATCACGCCAGATATCTGGGAAAAACTCGCTCAGATTGATGCCGATCACAGTGGAGAAGTCCGACTGGCAGGAGCATTTGCTCAGCATTTATCAGAGGGCGGAAAACTCTATGGACGAGTGCTCGAAGGGAAACGATTTGATACCGGAGATAAACTGGGATTTTTGCGTGCCAGTGTGTACTTTGCTCAAAAATCGGGGATTACTCTTGATGACATACTTTCTTAGCCCCTAACTCTCGTGCTCGGGAGTCTTATCGTATGAGCGGAAATTAAAAAAAGATTTGGCGAACGGGTAGATTTTATCTTGAAAAGATTGAGAGGCGGGATATACTCCTGGGGAGTTTTTAGTGACAGAGCTAGAGAGTTTGAAAGTTCTGCTTTGAATACAACTTTCATACTTTGTAACTCTTCACTCTGAAACTATTCTGATTACAACTTACGAATAATGGACTACGATCAATTTATAGAAGACATGCTGGTAAAAGCCGAAGAAGCAAAACTCCAAGGAGATTTTGAAAAAGCGGTAGATCTTTTGCAGAAGATTATTATTGATGAACCAAACTGTGTAGAAGCATACGAAGAAGTAGGGGATTGCTATCTCTCAATGCAAAAAAAGGACAAAGCAGAAAAGGCCTTGAAACAAGCCATCAAGCTCAATCCAAAATCTGCGAATGCGCATTATTTGCTTGGATTTCTTTTATCTGTAGATCAACGATGGACGGCTTCTGTCAAAGAATTGGAGTTGGCTGACGAACTGTCACCAAATCATCCCGAAATTTTGCGATGTTTGGGATGGAGCGTTTACAATCAAAACCGACGATCTCAGCAAGGAGTGGCATTGCTCGAACGATCACGAGCACTTGCGCCAGAAGATCCAAATGTATTGTGTGATTTGGGAGTGTGTTATCTCAATGCCGATCAATACGCGAAAGCACAACAGTTATTCCAACAAGTGATCAAAATCGCTCCCAATAGCGAGCAAGCCCATGAATGTCGGAACTTTATGAAAATTATTGAAGCGAAGGTGAAGGCAGAAAAGAAACCTTCCGATAGCACTGGAAAAGCGGAATAAAATTTGATTTTTCAGAGAGAGATATTCTACAATTAGATTCAAATCATTTGATTTTATTTTCTAAAGATTACATAAAATGACACAACAAATTTCAGCAGGCGACTTCGATGCACAAGTTTTGAAAAGCTCTGATGTCGTTTTGGTCGATTTCTTTGCTACTTGGTGTGGGCCTTGCCAAGCGATGGTTCCTGTTCTTGATGAAATGGCAAAAGATCTTCCAAAAGGAACAAAAGTAGTAAAAGTAGATGTAGACCAAGCACCAGATATTTCTGCTCAATACGGAGTGATGTCTATCCCATCATTTAAAGTATTTAAGGGCGGAAAAGTAGTAGAAGAAACCCTTGGAATGCAATCAAAAGAAGACCTTTTGGAAATGATGAAAAAACACGCCTAATTTTCACTTAGAAATTGAAAAGAAAGAACGTTTTCCTGTAGACTGGAAGCGTTCTTTTTTCTTGTCACAAAGTTTGCGTCTCTGCAGTCCCGCTAGGTGACTTTATTTTCTAATTCTTAATATGAAGAAATTTTTCTTGGCATCAGTTTTGGTCTGTACGGCTTTGTTTGGCGCAAATGTTTTTGCGACCACAAGTAGCAGCAATGGATACAATGCCCCACAGTATCCAACCGATCTCCATTTTGAAGCGCATCTCACAGATGAAGGAAAAGTGGAAACGAACTGGAATAAATATGTTCCAGAGGGTTTTAACTATTACAAAGTAATTCGATCTGCAACGAATGAAAACCCTGTTTATCCGGATGATAAGTATATTTTTTATACTTCAAAGACTGATGAATTGAGTTACACAGATGCAACCCCTATAAAAGGAGAAGCCTATTATCGAGTCTGTTCTATCGCAAAACCCAATCGATACTGTAGTAATGTGGTGAAAATTGGAGTGGATTCCGTTGAATACGACAAATCAAAAGCAAACTCTGATGGATACTATGCTCCGATCACAGTTTCAGATTTAGAATTCAAAGCCTGGAAGACACCAACGGGATCAGTACGAATGACCTGGGAAGTGTATGCACCAGCGGGATTTAATTATTACAAGGTGGTTCGATCACAACTAAATTCAGATCCTGTATACCCTGATGATGGGTATATTGCGGTGATTTCTGATTCACAAGAAACAGAATATCGGGACACAAAAACTCAGTCTGGGAAAACATACTATCGAGTTTGTTCGATCGCAAAGCCATACCGATACTGTAGTAATGTGATAGCTTTGGATACAACCGCAACGGAGATCATAAATACGACAACTACAAGTACTACTTCTTCTCAAACAACGACGAATTCTGATTCAGGAGAACCTTATCCGGATTATGCGGACTGGCGGCTTCGATGTGCGGCTTGGAATGGAACAGTCGAAGAACCCAACTTGTGTAAATGGAGTGGGGGACGATGGGCAGATAGTTGGGGATTATATGATGGGGCGGCATTATCTGTCTTTGCAAAATATGGAGACCCACGTACAAACGTAGCATCTACAGCTTCTCTCAATGATATTTCGGGGAATGCCTATGAAGGAGCTATTAAATATTTGGCCGAAAATAAAATTGTAAAAGGATATGAAGACGGAACTTTCCGCCCACAACACCAAATCAACCGAGCGGAATTTACAAAGATTATTATCGAGGCGGTATATCCTTACCAAGCAAAAGGAAGTAATTGTTTTTCTGACGTCAGTAATGAATGGTTTGCACCTTATGTCTGTTTTGCAAAAACAAAAGGAATTATCTCAGGATTTCCTGATGGGCGATTCCGACCGGATCAAAATATTTCATTAGCGGAAGCGTCAAAGATTTTGGTGAATGCCTTTGGTTTGCCTGCGGACTCTATGAAGAATTATGATGAATGGTATGAAAGTTATACATCAATTCTAAAATCACGACGATACTTGCCTCAGACCGTTTTGAAAGCGGCACAAAATATCACACGAGGGGAAATGTCAGAGCTTATTTGGCGGATCAAGGAAGACGTTCAAAGTAAAGAAACGGGAGCGTACTAATTTCAAATTTTAAAACAAAAGAAGAAAGAGGTGTCCCGCACTGCGGGGCGCCTTTTTTTGTTTGTTGACTTTTTTTGAATTGGTGTTAAAAATTTTTTGTGAAATTTTTTATCTTGCATTGTGGAGAATAGGAAATTTCCAATGTTGTTTTACATTTCAAGAGAGTGTCAGCTTGTGATAATTAAGGTTCCGATAGGTTTTTTAGAAAAAAGAAAATCTCTGGGAATTTTAATTATTAACGAAAAAAGAAAAACAATGAACGCGAAGATTTTAGTAATTTTATTAGGTATTGTAATGGGATTCACGTCTTGTGAGACAAGAAGTTGGTATGAAATGTCAATGGAGGAGCAAATAGAGTCCTTAAAAAATTCTGCTCAAGAAAATCAAATGATTATTTGGGATAAATATTCCATAAATCTGGTTTGGGTTTCTCAAGATGAATTACTTCTGAGAGATGATAATTTAAGTCGAATATTACGCTTAGGAGATGTTCCATCTTTTGAATTCCGTTTTAGGCCGGATGAGAATTTAATTAAATCGTTGGGCTTAGAAAATAGTATTACGGTAGAAATTCCCTGTAGATATATTTTAAAAGACGGTTCTTGGGAATTTTTAGAAGCCTATGTATCGGGAGATAACTTTAGTCTTACCGAAAACCAAATGAATGAAATAATAAAGGCGTGGGCAAAAACGAACATCAATGATGTTGATGAAAGAGTGAGTCTCTTTATGAAACACGCTTACAATCTGCTCTCTTAAGAAATAAAACAAAAAAACCAAACATCTTTAGGGCGTTTGGTTTTTTTAATATAATAAAAGGAATAGTATGAAGAAAAAACAAATATGAAAACTATAGATCAGACTGATTTATTTACTATTAAGACAAAAGCTCAAAATATATTACAGAATGAAGCCCCTATTGAAGGTATATCAATAGAAGAAAATATGGGTTTGCGGGTTATGTTGGAAAAAAAGGGGTTTAGCTTTCACGAAGACGGAAGGATATTTTTTCATTTGCCTTTTGCGAGTTGGCGATTGGAAACGGGAACAGTGGAGAAGGTCTATGACAATGGAGGTTTTTCTGTTGAAAAGTTATTTATTAATCAAACAATTGAGAAGACCGTACAAAAAATATTGGAGATTCTTAATGAATAAAGAAACATATATTGCTTTTTTGTGAAATGTGTTTAATTTGTTTTTGTGAGATTGAGAACAATTTCCTGGTTCTTGGTTTCCAGTGTTGTTTTACATTTTTGGGGCTGTAAGTTTGATAAATAATTAAGATTCTAATGGATCTTCGTAATAGGAAGGTCTTTGGGAATTTTAATTATTGAACTAAATAAGTTGTTATGGATGACAAAGAAAAAGCTTTACAGGTTAAAGCAATTTTAAAGGGCGGGGATTCACGCCGATTCGACAATGTAACATTTTCTATTTCGGATGAAGGAAACGCATCCGCTGAATTATTTGGAAATACCTATGTATTTCAAAATGGAAAATGGGAACATGTTGAAACTGATGGAACAACTCCTGTAAATGAAGATGTTGACGGAGATTTG
>JBNKLH010000068.1:0-6259 GCA_050292255.1 Candidatus Altimarinota bacterium
TGAAATTGCGCACCAAATCGGTCGAGATCGAGCAGAGGTGTGTGATATCTTGAAAGGAAAAGATAACCGAAAACTGCTTATTATCGGTCCGTGTAGTGCGTGGCCAAGTGAGTCGGTGATCGAATATGCCAAAAAATTAAAACCATTGGCAGATGAAGTTTCTGATTCATTGAAAATAGTAATGCGAACCTACATCCAAAAACCACGAACGACAGTTGGGTGGATGGGCCCGATCGTGCAGCCAGATCCATTTTCTGATCCGGATATTCCGGAGGGGATATTTTCTTGTCGAAAGATGATGTTGGAAGTGCTTCAGATTGGGTTGCCGGTTTCAGATGAAATTCTCTTCCCGCGGAAACAGAGTTACTTCCGAGATTTATTTTCTTGGGCGGCGATCGGAGCTCGATCGAGTGAAAATCAAGAACACCGGATCATTGCGTCTTCTTTGAAATTTCCGATTGGGATCAAAAATCCAACCTCTGGGAATATCACTATTGGCGTAAATTCTGTCCAAGCGGCTCAATCTTCACATGTCTTTGCAAGTGAAGGAAATCAGGTTCAGACCAGTGGAAACCCGTTTGCTCATTTGGTCCTTCGCGGCGGAAGCGGAAAACCCAATTGTGACTTTGACCATCTGCGAGAATCCGCAATAGAACTCGAAGAACGAGGGGTGAGTAATCCGGCCATTATCGTTGATGCGAGTCATGAGAACTCTATTGGGCCCGATGGAAAAAAAGATCCAATGCGCCAAGAACAAGTCATTATGGATACATTAGAATCTGCCAAGAGAGATCCAAAAATAGCAGGAACATTGAAGGGATGGATGGTTGAAAGTTTCCTCCATGATGGAAATCAAAACCTCAAGTCTTGTACTTCAAAAGACCAGATCAAACAAGGAGTCTCTGTGACGGATGGCTGTGTCGGCTGGGAAAAGACGGAGCAGTTGGTGCGAAGTATTGCTAGTGAGTTAAAAAAGTGATATTGAGATGTTATGAAAAAATGTCTTGTGCTCTTTAGCGGGGGGAAAGACTGTGTATGTTCTCTTGAAAGTTTGTCAAAAGACACATATGAAATTACAGCCTTGGTTTCTGCTGTGAATAAAGATGGCGAAACACAATTAAGTGATGGGCGAGAGATCCAACAGAGTGTGAGACGGAAAGTTGCAGATCTTTTTCCTTATCATTACGAAGAGATTATTTTGTCAAAAAGAGATTATGTTGATCAGCTTTATGCATATCTCCTGAAATTATTGAAAAAATATGGAGCAGATACGATTATAACAGGAGATCTTGATCATCCAGATGGAATAGCTGGTTTCTTACTAGATCGAGGGATAAACGCCTCTAGCCCTGCGAAAGAGTATTATAAAAAGCATGGTAAATTGGCTTATACACAAAGAATTTTTCAGCTTGGCATAAAGGCTATTATCTCGGGTGTGCGGCATCCAGATCTTTCTGAGGATTTTATAGGGAAAGAGTATTCACCAGAAATAGTCTCATTGATAGGAAAGAGGAATGTTGATCCGACGGGAGAAGACGGAGAGTTTCAGACATTTGTATTATCGAGTCCCAGCATGAAGGGATCGCTCCAGATAGAAAGCTTTGATATTCAAAAAGGAATTGGTCGTGATAAGAAAAACTATACTTATTCTCATATGGTGGATGTTGTCACAAAAAACAGTTAGGTAGTTTGAGGAGGATAAAAATTCGAAACTTGGCGAAATCTGTATAGATTCATTACAATGTGAGGTGTTTTACTTTTAACCTCAAAACAAAATGGAAATGGATTACGCGGCATCATATTCTTCTGCAGGAATTCCGCTCTCTTTTTGGGCGATATATGGAGCGGTGACGATCCTAATGATTGTGGCGATGTGGAAGGTGTTTGTGAAAGCGGAGAAACCTGGTTGGGCAGCTATTATCCCGGTTTACAATCTTATCGTGATGATTCAGATCTCCAAAAAATCAATGTGGAATCTCCTTCTTTGGTTTCTTCCCATTGTGCAAATTTATTCGATCATCGTTGTGCATCACGGGGTATCCAAACGATTTGGGAAGGGCGCAGGCTTTACGGCAGGATTGATATTATTACCGTTTATCTTTTGGCCGATCTTGGGATTTGGCGATGCGAAATATTCTACAAAATAGATAAGAAAAAGCCTCATTGAGGGGCTTTTTCTTATTCGTCTAGGGCATCTTCGACATTTTCGGTGGTATCAGTTATTATTTGAATTCCTCGTTTTTTCAGGGGTTCATGGGTTTCATCTAGCATTTTTTCAAATTTTACATCCTCCGAGATAGCTTGTACTAATTTGGGGAACTTCGCCAACATTGCATTAAGGATTTTATTTCCACTTGAGGAGACCTTCTCTTGTTTGAGATATTTTTCAAGCTTTTTAGCATCATCAATCTCTTGCTGGGTGTAATACTGTTTTTTTTCTTCCATTTTATTTTTTTAATTTAATCCGCCAACAGCATCTCCTTTGTCTGTGGATAAAGAGGTTCCCATTCCGAGTTTTTGAGCGGTTTTGATCTGGCTTGATATTTTCTTTGCAAGATCTTTCGTTAGTACGGATGTTACGTCAGGGTGTTCTGTATTTGTGAATAAATTTATTTTTTCATTGGCTGAGAGTTCTTTTCCATCCAAATATTTTTGAGCTAGGTCACTAAGGTTTGTCATATTTGGGAAAGTGTACAAAACTGAAGAAGGTTTGAGTTTCTTAAAAAACCAAACATAAAATAAGTAAACAATTTTATTTGTCAACATATTGGATTCTATGCGTTTATAAAATGACTATTCTGTTTTTGGGACTCCTAATTCAATTATTTTTTCAATATCTTCTAGTACGCATAACTCTACCCCTTCACATTTTCCATTAAACCCAAAGTATCTGCCACAATCAGTGCTTTTGAGGTCTGTGATATTTCCTTCTTCATCGACAATTGTTTTGATGTTTACGGGATCGGGATAACCAGGATCTTTTTTGGGGAATTTTTTGGGACACTTTTCGATAGTATAGGTTGCGATTTTGTTCGGGGATTCCATTTTATCTACGTTCTTAAATATAAATCTGCCATTACTAATGCGGCCATTGCTTCTACGATTGGGACGGCTCGCGGAACGACACATGGATCATGTCGTCCGTTAGCGGTGAATTTTACTTCGTTTCCATTTTTATCGACGGATTTTTGTTCTTGGATGATGGTAGCCGTTGGTTTAAATGCGACCCGGAAATCAATCAATTCTCCCGTAGAAATCCCACCGAGAGTTCCTCCGGCATGGTTTGATTTTGTCCGGACTTTTCCATCTTCCATATAAAATTCATCGTTGTGTTCGGCTCCGGTCATGATGACACTTCCAAACCCAGACCCGATTTCAAATCCTTTTGCGGCATTGATGCTCATCATCGCGTGAGCGAGGAGAGCGGGGAGTTTATCAAAAACAGGTTCTCCGAGTCCCACGGGTGCATTTTGGATCAAACACTGAATAAGTCCTCCTACTGAGTTTCCTTCCTTTTTCATTTCTTCAATGCGGTTGATCATCTTTTTGGCTGTTTCTTTGTCTGGACATCGAACGATATTGTCTTCGGCCATTTTTTGGAGCGCGCTTATGTCTTCTACTTCGAGTGTATTTTCAATGGCGATATCATAAATTTGTTCTGTGTAGGCAATGATTTCCATACCACATTTTTCTTTCAATACTTTCTTGGCAATGGCTCCGGCGGCTACACGTGCGGCGGTTTCTCGGGCAGAGCTTCGTCCTCCTCCTCGGTAGTCACGGTGTCCAAATTTCTCTTCCCAGGTAAAGTCGGCATGTCCCGGTCGGAAGATGTCTTTGATATTGCTGTAATCTTTGGATCGTTGATCTTTATTTCGGATGAGCAAAGCGATCGGTGTCCCGAGGGTCTTTCCTTCGAAAACTCCTGACAAGATTTCGACGTGATCGGCTTCGTCTCGCGGAGTAGAAACTTTGGATTGTCCTGGGCGTCGTCGATCGAGCTCTTTTTGAATCTCTTCTACAGAAATCTCAATATTGCTTGGGCATCCATCAATGATACAGCCGATGGCTGGACCGTGAGATTCTCCAAAAGTGGTGACCCGAAATGTATTTCCAAAAGTGTTCATGCGTGAGTAGGTATCTCATGTTTGAAGAATTTTTGCAATTCCTCGAATTCTATTTGTCCCGGAGCAGAAGATTCGCCATCTAGTGTGGCAAACGTCAGAAATCCTCCCAAAAGGGGACTGAGTTTTCGCGTACACTGACCAGTCTTTCCCATAGAGAGGGCGATCATATCTACGTTTGGGTGATTGGTCAGGAGTTGAAATATTTTGGTTGTATCTGTGAGCGTATTAGCTGTTGGAATAACTTTATAGATTCCGGGATTAAATGCTTTCATCCTTTCGAAAACGGATTCTAAATCAGGTGTTTTCTCAAAATCATGCCAAGAGCAGATAAATCCACCCTTCCGTCCCTCCTTTCTCAAGGAGGGAGACTCTTCCAGGGTTCTGAGCTCAATATCGACAGAGTCAAAATGCTTTTGTGCCTCTTTCAGAATGTCTAATCGGTCGGCTTCTGTTCCGCTGAAATGCCCGCCTTCATCAGCTCTTCGGCAGGTGAATATCGACGTTTTGGTGACGTGTTTTTTGATCTCGGGGATGTCTGTTTTTTGGAAATTTTCGATGTAATCCACTCTGAGTTCTACAAAGTCAGAAACCGCTTGGTGTTTTTCTAAGTTCTCGAGAAATTCTTCCATCGTTTTTCCCATAACGACTGTGCAGATCCGAGGTTGGATATCTCGTGATGCAGTGAGACGGAAGAGCTCTATCCAAAAATTTGGGAATGACTTTTCGACGACATTGGGCTCCTCGATTTTCATTTCTCCAATTCTGGTTGCGGCTACCGCAAAGGCCATAGCCATTCGATGATCTTCGTAGGTCGCGATTTGCGCCGGCTTCGGATTACCTCCGTGGATGATGATATAGTCGTCCCCAATTTCTGTTTGAACCTTCATCTTTTCGAGCTCTGTCTGGAGAGCGACAAGTCGATCAGTTTCTTTTTTCTTCAACGTTGAAAGTCCTGTTATTTTGGTCTTTCCCTCTGCAAAGGCCGCAACGACGGCGAGTGTCTGTGCGGTATCTGGGAGCAGTTCCATATTGCATTCAATTCCTTTCAATGTTTCGGTTTGCTGTACCTCGATGAAGTTCTCCCCGCGGATGACTTGGCATCCCATTTTTTCCAATAAATCGGGAAATAGGACGTCTCCTTGGAGTGAATCAGGATTGACATTTTCTACTCGTACTCGGCCACCAAGGGCTCCCATGGCCCAGAAATAGGTGGCTCCAGAGAGATCTGGTTCGACTTGGTACTCTCTTGCTTTATATTTTCCTGCAAGGGGTTGAAATCCCTTGTCTGTTTTTTTTACCCTTCCGCCAAAGGCTTCAATGGTCTGCAGTGTCATATCAACATACGACGTCGAGACGAGTTCGCCTTCGATCTCGATTTCCAATTCATTTTTCAGTAATGGAGAAGAGAGGAGGAGGGATGTGAGGAATTGGCTGGAGTTCTTTCCTTTGAGTTTGATTTTTTCACCGTCGAGAGTTTTTCCTGTGATTTTGAGTGGGGGACATTCTTCTGTCTCCATATACTCAATCTCAGCTCCCAAATCTCGAAGTGCATCGACGAGATCTCCGATCGGGCGTTGGTGCATTCGTTCTGTCCCTCGGAGTTCAAATTCCCCAGGGATGAGGGCACACAAGGTTGTCAGAAATCGCATAACGGTCCCGGCTGGACCGACGTCGATTACCTTCTTTGAATATTCAAATTTCCCGCCCGTTCCATGTACTTGGACGATATCTTCTGTGAGATATTCAATCTCCACCCCGAGTTGCTGCAATGCCTTTACGAGGAGTGCAGAGTCTTTGGAAATTGAGAATCCATTTAACGTTGAAATCCCGTCTGCAAGCGTAGCACAAATAAGCGCCCGATTCGTAAAACTTTTCGATCCCGGAATGATGACCGATGCGTCTATTTTTTTCGGAGGCGATAAGAGGGTGAGCACGTCCATTATGCGAGGATGAAATCAACGGATTTCTCAACGATTTCTTCTGATACCGTTTGGTCTACAATGGCTTTCCCGATACTCTCCAAGAGCACCCAACGGATTTCTTCGCCTTTATTTTTCTTATCGGTCGTTATTTTTTTCAAAATTTCTGCTTTCGAAATATTGGATACCTTTATTGGTAGATGAAATTGCTCAATA
>JBNKLH010000069.1:0-6117 GCA_050292255.1 Candidatus Altimarinota bacterium
GGCAGTGAAGATGGAAAGCTTTCCGGCGAAATACGCGGCGCAAGTATTGCCAACAGATCGAGGCGTGGATTTCGTGGGAGATTCTATCCACGAGTTCAGCGCCAAGAAAGAGAACGGAGTGAGCGTACGACGGTTTGCAGAACCAATGACGGTGACCTTGAAATATGATCCAGCGGATATTTCCCCGCTCGATGATGTGGCCGTGCATTACTGGGACGGAGAAGAACGGATTCCGTTGCCAAACGGAGAAGTAAACACAGAAACAAATACAGTGTCCGCGACGACGACACACTTCACCGTGTTTGCATTGCTAAAAGGAGTGTTTGACGGAAGTTATTTCCAACACAAATCTAAATACGACGAGAACGCAACGACATTCCAAGAAGTGAGCGAACGACAGAAGGACTACATAACAAAGACAAGTCGGGACGCGACGGCATCATTGCCGCCAAAGACACCCTCTTACCGAGCAATGGTAACGAAATACTACCAAGAGGAAGGCGCAGTGGCGACAGCGAGCGTAATCCAACGACCAGGAGCCTTGCGAGGAGTACGAGAATACTCTGACGTGCAAGAACATTTGAACGCTCGGGAACAATTGGCAAAAATCCGATCAGAAAACCAACAAAAATTGCCACAAGCATCTGACTATCAACCGATGGTCCAACGAGAACCAAATGCCGGAAGTGCCTTGGAGATTAACGGAATTAAATTAGACGAATTCCTCCAAAACCTCGAGAGTTCTCTGTTTAACTTCTCAGAATGGTTGAAAGATTCTGTACTTGATATTGCAGACTACTTAAGCACATCACTCATTAACATTACTCATAAGTAATTGTCTTTCTGACAAAACACGAAGATGAAAACAATAAAACACCCTTCACTTCATCAACAGTTCCCGATCAAAATGTTGGTCCCGGCGCTGTTGGCGATGGTGTTTTTTGTCTTTCTTGTTTTTGCGGTTTTGATTCCGTATTTTGAAAATGCACTTATGGATCGAAAACGTGAATTGATCCATGATTTGGTTGTTACGGCTGAATCAAGTGTGCAACGGTCTTATGATCTGTATCAGGCCGGAAAGATGACAGAAGAAGAGGCTCAGGCAGAAGCTTTGAATCAGATCCGAGCCCTTCGTTATGGGTTAAATGGAGAAAACTATTTCTGGATACATGACTTTGAGCCTATTATGCTGGCTCACCCTATTCAGGCTCTAGAAGGACATAATGTGTCTCTTTTGAGTGAACCGATTGATAACGGTCGATTGGTTTTTGCGGAAATGACAGACGAAGTAAAACAAAAAGGACAGGCCTTTCTGGATTATGTATGGGATGCGCCAGGCGGAGATGGAGTGATTCCGAAAATCTCTTATTCCAAAGAATTCGAACCGTGGGGATGGATTATCGGAACGGATATTTCCTTTGAAGATATTTTTCTCGAAATATCAGATATCGTAAAACGGTTGACCGTGACGATTGCTATTATCATGTTCTGTATCTCCGGACTCTTGATATACAATGTGTTGACCGGAGTGCGATCAGAGAGAAATCGGCAACAGGCCGAGCAAAACTTAGCAATCAGTGAAGAAAAGTTCCGAACCCTTGTCGAACATGTACCGGTGGGGATTTATCGAAACGAAAAAAATCCCTTGGGGAAATGTACGATGATCAATCCAGGGTTTAAAGAAATGTTTGGATTCAAAACAAACCGAAGAGCCAAAAGTACCTCTTTGGGAGATCTCTTTTACAAAGAATCAGATGCTAAGATCTTTGAAGTGGCATTAACTGAATTGGGAGAGATTACAGATTTTGAAGTGCGTTTGAAAAAAGCCAAAAAAGGATATATCTGGGCAAACCTTTCTGCGCGAACAGTGATAGAGGAAAATGGATATACCTACTACGACGGAATTATCGAAAATATCACCGAACGAAAAAAAGCCGCTATGGCTCAAAAACGAGCTTTCGAAAAATTGAAAAAGCTCGACAAAGAAAAAGACGAATTTATCGCTGTTGCTTCTCACGAAATGAGAACGCCTTTGGGAGTGATCAAAGGATATGCGTCTTTGTTATTAACGAAGCTCAATCAAAATATGGGGCCTTCTCAGACAAGTTTGCTTGGGAAAATTAAAGGAAACGTAGAGCGATTGACGGGGATTGTGAATGACATGTTGGATGTTCAGAAGATTGAAGGAGGAGATCAAACAAAGGCTCATCCAGTAGAACTCAATCCGTTTATCTCTCAGATGGTGACAGATTTCCAAATTTCTGCGGGAGAAAAAAATATTGCTCTTACTTATCAGGAAAATCCAAAAGTTGGATTTGCAATGGGAGACGAAGAAAAGCTCAAACAAATCTTCAATAACCTGATTGGAAATGCGATTAAATTTGTCCAAGAAGGGGGACATATCTGGGTATCAGCAGGAGAGGATCCCAACTCAAAAGATCATTTGAGAGTGTCTGTAAAGGATGACGGAAAGGGGATTCCAAAGAAAGATCAGAAACGAATTTTTGAAAAATTCCAACAAGTAGAAGATCATACGAAACACACCG
The DNA here is from genome assembly GCA_050292255.1 of Candidatus Altimarinota bacterium. Lineage (GTDB taxonomy): Bacteria > Patescibacteriota > Gracilibacteria > UBA4473 > UBA4473 > JBNKLH01. The sequence continues at coordinate 2,547 of JBNKLH010000069.1, forward strand.
AAACTGGAACCGGTCTTGGTTTGGCTATTTGTAAGAAGATTGTAACGCAACTCTTCAAAGGGAAAATCTGGGTAGAGAGTAAAGAAGGGGAAGGTTCAGATTTCTTGTTTACTATTTTGAAAGCCACGAAAGCAGATATTACAGAATATAAAAAATCTCAAGCCTCTATTGAAAAGAAAGAAGAAGCTCCGAAGCCAGTTTCTACTCCACCAGCTCCTGCACCGACACCTATGCCAGAAACATCAAATGATCCAGAACTCGCCAAGAAAAAGGCAGAAGTATTAGCAAAGCTTGCGGCCGCTTCATCAGAACCCAAAGAGAAACCGGTAGAAGAGGAAAAAACAGAAAGTGATGCAGATTTTGCCAAAAGAAAAGCGGAAGTTCTTGCGAAATTAAAAGTCGCTTCATTTGCTCCGAAAGACGAAGCGAAGACTTCAGAAGAAAAGCCAGCAGAAAAAGAGGCTGCTACAAGTGAATCTTCCGATGATGATTTCGCCAAGAAAAAAGCAGAGGTATTAGCGAAGCTCGCTGCTGCCGCTCCACCAAAAGCATCATCCTCTGTCGAGACTCCGGATGACAAGGAACCAGAAAAACCAAACGCGGAGCTTTCGCCGGAAGAATTAGCAAAAAAGAAAGCGGAAGTCCTTGCGAAGTTGAAAAACATGAAATAAAATCGTCTACGAGCACCGAAAGATGCCTCCGTGGCTCCCATCTTAAACACATTCCAAAATGAACATACATCCGAAAATCCTTATCGTTGATGATCAAGCAGACATCAGAGAAATTTATACGATTACTTTTGAAGCCGAGGGTTTTGAAGTTATGACCGCAGCGGATGGACTTGATGGGATCTCAAAAGCCGTAGAATTTAAACCGGATGTGATCTTGCTCGATTTGATGATGCCACAAATGGATGGATTTGAAGTGTTGACGGCAATGCGTCAAAACTCATCTATGAATGTGAAGATTATTGTGATTAGTAATATTTCACAACCCGCAGACATCGAAAAAGCAACCAAAGCAGGAGCGGACGGATATCTTTCAAAAGCGGATAATGATCCAGACCAAGTAGTTGCAGAAGTTAAGAAGCATTTAGGATAATTTCTTCTACTTTCTTTTGAACATCCACTTTCTCTATTTTTGCTTCTATTCTGAAGAGATAGAGGCTTCTTTCGTCGTGTGAAACGGGTATAAATGAGTATTTAAAAGGCAGGAGTGTCTTTTTGGCTATGTCTAGAAATCCGAGACCGGCTCCGCCTTGCTCATTAATAATTCCGTTCATTAAGACTTCTTTGCGTGTGTTATTAATGATTTGGAGTGCTTCGGAGGGATCTTCGGAAAGAAGCTCATTGAGGTTGCCCAGTTTTTTTTCTAGTTTTTGTTTGGAGGATTCTTCAATAGTGTTTGCTGTGCAGATATAGATGAATTTTTCATCTTCTCTTATGTCTGCGCGTTCGAGTACGGGGATATTCTTTTGTGCAGGGATTCGATATCGATAGATATTTTCAACGAGTTCTATCAGGATTTTGTAAGCATTTTTTTCACATACTTTTTTGAGATTCAATGTATGTAAGAAATTTTCTGATTTTTCAAAAAAAGGCGCTTTTTTGCTGACAATATCAGGTTCCTTGGAGACATCTCCGTTCAGGAAAGGCGTGGCAGAATATTCATTTAACACTACTCCGGTAGGAAGGTTACATATTTCTGGGGCAATATTTAGATCTTTTATTTCTATTTTATTCATAAAAAGGGGAATTGTTTCTGGCATTAAAAAATTAAGAGAGCAAAATAATATGATTTCTACTAGAAAGCAAATGTATTTTCGAAGCAATAATCCGCCACCTTTAACATCTTAATATTTATGACGTTATTGTACGTTCTTTGCGCGTCGGCAGTCTTTTCTGTCCCATTTCCCCGATTGATTTGTGAAGAAAAGAACACGAGCAAAGCTTTGTATTTTAGATAGCGGATTATTACGAATTTGATTCTATTCATAATTTTTTTTATGGAATGGATAGGAATTCAGAAAAAATTCAGTTTCTTGTTATTTTTCTATTTTACCCAAGTTTTTTTTGACATGTGGAAAAAGCCTCCATTACAATATATTCGATGAAAATTGAAATTACCCAAAAAGCGTTATTAGACAGCCTTAAGATTGTTTCTCGGGCTGTATCGGGGGCAAATACATTGCCTGTGCTCGGAAACATTCTTATTCGAGCCGAAGGAAAGAAGGTTTACTTCTCTGCTACCAACTTGGAATTATCCATTGCGACGACTTCCGAAGCGGTTGTTAAAAATGAAGGAGCGATTACCGTTCCAGCCAAAATTTTGACAGCGTATGTTTCTTTGTTGAAATCAACAGAAGATGTAGAGCTTACGGCCGCAGATGGAGCCACACTAGAAGTAAAGTCAAAATCTTCAAAAACGAAAATCAAAGGAATCTCTGCTGAAGAATTCCCATCTATCGCGGAAGTGAAAGGGGGAGTAATGTTAGACCTTTCTTCAGATGATTTCCGAAATGCCGTGCAAGAAGTGGCATTTGCCGCACAAGAAAATTCTTCTCGACCGATCTTGGCGGGGGTTTTCTTTAAAGCCGACAAAAACGAACTTCGAATGGCGGCGACAGACTCTTATCGGTTGTCTGAGAAAATGGTGAAATTATCAACATCTGTAGATCCCAAGACATGTGTAATTCCGGTTCGAGCAGTACTTGAGGCGGATCGACTCGCGAGTCACGCGGAGAAAGTACAGATTATGATTGGAGAAAACCAAGTGATGTTCTCTGTTGATGGCACAAATCTGATGTCTCGATTGATCGATGGTCAATTCCCAGACTATCAACAAATCATTCCGAAACAATCAACAACAACTGCTGAAATTGACCGAGAAGAACTCGCGTTGGCAGTTCGACGGGTGTCTATCTTCGCCAAACAAAATAATCAGCATATGAAACTTGAGTTCTTGGCTGATGGAACCTTAACGGTTTCTACAGACGCTACAGAGATCGGAGAAGAAAAAACTACGATTCAAGTAAAAGTAGATGGAACGGCAAATGTGATTGCTTTGAATACGGACTATGTGTTGGATGCATTGGGCGCTCTCAGTGGAGAGGAAAAAATCAAAATGCAACTCGACGGAAAGATGAGTCCTGCGGTGATCAAGTCTATGAAAGAAGAAAACTTTATTCACTTGATCATGCCATTGAAGATGTAGGTATATTCAGAATGAAATTTTTTATAGAGGCACGATTTATCGTGTCTCTTTTTTTTGTATTTCCATAGGAAATTTTTATGAAAAAATAAAACGACGTTACGGAAACGTCGCTTTAAAAAAGGCAAGATAGAAAACAAAACTATTTGTTTTGTGCTCGAGAAATTTGTTTTGCTTTGTGTGCTTGATGTTTGTTACATCGAGAACAGTATTTTTTGAGTTCAAATTCTTTTGGATTTTGATTTTGAGTATTGATCAAAATTTTGTAGTTGAACATGTATTTCCCTAATTTTTCTTTACACTCTGAACAGTAGAGAGCGAAGAATGCACGTTTTTTGGTTGCTCGAGCCATCTTTAGAAG
>JBNKLH010000070.1:0-6047 GCA_050292255.1 Candidatus Altimarinota bacterium
CACTATTGAAGATCCTATTGAATACCTTCTCCCTCCTGGGAAAAGCGTTATTCATCAGCGAACACTTGGACGAGATGTTCCCAGCTTCAAACAGGGGATTCGAGCGGCTTTGCGAGAAGATCCAGATGTGTTGCTCGTGGGAGAAATGCGGGATTATGAAACTATTTCTGCCGCCCTCACTATGGCAGAGACCGGACATATTGTTTTTTCGACGCTCCATACAAATAATGGTCCTGAAACCATTTCCCGAATTATTGATGTCTTTCCAGCTGATCAACAATCACAGGTCCGTTCTCAATTGGCAGCATCATTGAAAATGATCATTTCTCAAACTCTCGTTCCAACGGTAGATGGAGGACGAGCCATGGCCTACGAGATTTTGACCAGTAATTACGCCATCAAAAATCACATCCGACAAAATCAAGTTTACCAAATTCCAAATGTGCTCCAGTCTGATAATTCTGGAGAAATGGTAGAACTCGAACAATCATTGGCTGGATTAGTGATCACAAAGCGTGTTTCTGTAGAAACGGCTCTTGACTACGCAAGCGATCGAGAACAACTCAAAGCAATTTTGAAATCAAACGGAGTGGAGGTGCCAGAATAGAGGAAATATTATTTCAAAAACAGAAAAGAGAAACCGCAAGAAAAACTTGCATTTTTGTCGATCCCACATAGAATTCGCCTGTTGTGCAAGCCAATCTGACTTTAAGAGCGGCGGGGGCAACACCTTACTTATCTCTTAAATATCCCCAAAAATGGCTGATATTTCTCTCAAATCACTTTACGAAAACCTCGTTCATATTGGACAACGAGCTGCTTCTTGGAACCCAAAAATGAAACCATACCTCTTTGGAAAAAAGAATGGTGTGCATATTTTTGACCTTGAAAACACAGTAGAATCTCTTGAAAAAGCGAAAAAATTCTTGGCAGCACAAAAATTGCAAAACAAGAAAGCTTTGTTCGTAGGAACAAAACCACAAATTGCTTTGGTTCTCCAAAAACAATTGGATAAAAAGAAATTCTTCTACGTAGACCAAAAATGGCAACCAGGTTTGCTGACAAACTTCAAAGAAATTCGACGACGAATTGACTACTACTCAAACTTGAAATCACAATTTGAAAACGGTGAAATCAACCGATACACAAAAAAAGAAATCGCACAAAAACGAAAAGAACTCGAAAAACTATCTGCTCTCTACCACGGAGTAGAAGAAATGCGACAAAAACCAGCTGTTGTGATCGTTCTCGACGCAGTGGGAGACCGATTGGCTATCAACGAAGCGACAAAGGCAAAAGTACCTGTTATCGCTGTGTGTGATTCCGATGCAAATCCAGACAACATTGATATCGTGATCCCTGGGAATGACGATTCTATGAAATCAATTGGATTTTTGTTGAAAAATATGGTAGAATCACTGGATTAGTTCCTTGATTTTAGACTTTGTTTTGGTTTAGAATTTGAAAAGAACTTTTCAAAAAGGTTTTACTAAAACAAAAATGCCAGAAACACCAACACCAGATCCGGCCGCAGCAGGCGCACCAAAAGCCGCTGCACCAGCTGCTGACGCAGCTCCAAAAAAAGAAGCCCCAAAAGATGACCCAAACAAGGCGTCTAATATGAAGCAAGAAGCAATGCCACAAGGGGAAAAACTCTTAGCAATGCTTGGATACGTTGGATTCTTGTGTGTGCTGCCATTGGCGCTCAAACCAAAATCTGAATTCTGCCAACACCACGGAAAACAAGGCCTTGTACTTACATTGATCTTCGTACTCTTCGGATGGCTCGCTTGGCTCGGAGGAGGAATGGCTATTCTCGTTGGACTCGTCCACGTAGGACTTGCTCTCTGGGGAATCATCAAAGCCAAATCTGGAGCAATGTGGAAAATGCCTATGGTATACGAAGTCGCTCAAAAACTTAAATGGGACTAAAATGGATTGGGAAGAACTAGATAAGCTTGTAAAAGAAAGTGGGGGAGATAAAGAGGTGGAGTTAAGTGAAACAGAAAGAAAGAAACTGAAGACGGAACAAGAAACTCTTTTGAAAGAATGGGATCAGGAAAAGCTAAAATTAAACACTGCTCCCGAAAAAGCAAAAAAAGCCATTCAAGAGCGAATAAATGAAATAGTAAGGAGAGATAGTGAAATACAAAGTCTCCTTGGGATTCAACAATAATACTAATAACTCCCTCCGGGGAGTTTTTTTTATGCCAACATTTCCTGGATCACTCCACGGTCATCGCCCTTTTCTTCCTCAGAGGAGACAAACTGTGTCTCTAGTTTCAATAATTTATCTCGATTTAGGTAAGTGCTATTTCCGAAGAACTCATCCCGGAAATATCGCCCCAGTCCCATCGTCTTTGCAGGTTCCTTATCCACGACATTCTGACAGAACTCCAAGAATACTTTCTCCGGGTCCTTGAAAGAACGATTATACGCCTCAAAAGACCGAACAAACTTTCCGGTCATCTCTGGTGTCATAAACTCAGAGAAATTATCTAATTCATTGGCGCGTTCTGATGCAAATCGAGCTATTTGCCGATATCGGAGAATCTTATGTCCCGTTTTAAATCCCTCTGGATTATTCGGATCAAAAGGAACTTTATCAGAGTATTCATCTTCAATATACGCCTGTCCATTCGGAGAAATCCCTACGACATATGAGTGATTTCCGATCCCGGTCTCATTTTGGTTGAAGAAAATTTGATAGTTCCCATTTGAGTCCAATCGAGTATTAAAAATATCAATCTCCGGCCCCAACGCCTGCATTTGGAGAGAAATCTGTTGAGCTGGTTTTTCTATTTCTGGAGAATCTTCTGCCACCACTGACTCAAGAACACTTAACCGAACTTCAGACCACTGAATCTCAGCACCTCCTGCTCCCGAGAAAGCAATCTTTACATATTCCTCTTCGTGCGATTTCACAAAGGCTTTCAATTCTTCTGATCCGTATTTCTCAACAATCTCAAAGATATCTTCTGTCAGTTCATCAATCGACTCATCAGCCTCTGACTGTCCCAATCTCTCCACAACCTTATCATTTTGCTTCAACTCATATCCAAGCACCTGCTCAGACATAATATGCATAAAGGTCGGAACTTCTGAAGGACTGAGTTCCGGAAGAAATTTCTGAATAAACTTTTGCTGATATTTCTCGTATTTTTTCTGGTCTTCTGGAGACATTTCTCCTCCATTCATTTTGACGCGAGAAATAGTCTGTTGAAACCAGTTAAATTCTTTGGTTTTCTGAACAGCCTCCAACCAGTCATCATCCACTCCATCAAAAAGACGAGAAGCCCCTGATGCCACAGTCTCCCAAAAACTTTGTTTCCCAAAATGGTAATCCAATTCTTCTTTCTTAAACGTTGCAAAGTTTTTTCCCTCTCTCATCTTCCCTGTCTTTGCATACAAGAGAACTGCAATCATATTTCGATTCGAAATCGATTTATGTGCTTCCTTTTGGACTGCTATTTTTTGAGCTTCCGTTAAATTTTTCGTATTGTTAATTCCGAGTTCTTCAATAGCCTCCTTTTCATATTGCTTATCTGATTGCATACTAGAAACAACCGCTTTTCGAGCCTGTTTACGGAAAATCTTTTCGTATCCTTCTTTTAATTTGGGATTATTTTCTCCAAATTTTCGAACCTTTTCTTTTACTTTATCAGTAGCGTTTTCAATAAAATTCCCCATACGTCCTCTCTCTTGAAAGACAAAAGAGGTTTCTTTTTCAAAAAATGGGGTTGAACGCAAAAATCGCATCTTGAAATTATACCATTATTAAGCTATTTTGTAAACTTTGGTCTTGAAAAAAAACAAAAAATTTGATACAATACCAAGAGTCGTGTATACATACCAGGCTCAATCTGCAGTACAGGACGCAAAGTTGCATACTCCGTAGCCAGCGATATTGCCCCTTAATCTACTGCCAGCTGAGTCGAAGGTGTAAAAACACGTGGCTTCCTAAAAAAAACAAAACAATGGATTTCTTCCTCAACAACGCTGACGAATTGATGAAACTTGCCTTTGGAGGGGGATTTCTACTCTTAGTGATCTTCGTAGTCCGAAGCCTTATCATCGTAACACGAGTGGTCCAAAAAATTGACGGAGTAGTAGACGTAGTCACAGAATACATCTACAAACCGGTTCAAATCATGATGCAGGTTTACAAAGCCTTTGATCATGTAAAAGGATTTTTCGGAAAGAAGTAAGAGAAATACTTGAGATTCTGCTCCATTCTAGTTAACTGAGAGTAGTTAACTTTTTTTCATGCCGTGGAGTTATTATTTTTTTGAAACCGCTTTGTGGACTGCAATCTTTTTCGGAGCGGGATTTATTCTTTGGATGTGGAAATGGGAACATGGAACAATGATCACCAAGATCATACTTTCCATTTTAATATTTTTAAGCTTAATCGTGATTATTTACGGAAGCTTTATAGAACCCCAAAAACTTGTAATTAAAGACGTAGAGCTAACAGCCAAGGTTGAAAAAGAGCTTCGTGTTGGACTTGTGTCAGATATTCATGTCGGTCCGTATAAAAAACAATCATTTGTCCAAAAAATCGTCGACACACTCCAAGAGCAAAATCCTGATATTATTCTTATTGCAGGAGATTTCTTGTATGGAGATGGCCGTTTTATTTCAGAACTGACTCCGCTGAAACAAATAAAAGTTCCCACTTACTTTGTTCTTGGAAATCATGACTACCGCCTAAACGGAAAAATGATCAAAAAAGAGGTCTCGCTTCTCAAAAGAATGCTAGAAGAATGGGGGCTTAAAGACATTACCAACGCATCTATTCCTCTCTCAAAAGATATATGGCTCATTGGGACAGATGATTCATACTGGGGAAACATAGATCTCAAAAAAGCCTTTCAAAATGTACCTGAAAATGTATTTACTTTTTTCATGGCGCATTCTCCCGATATCATGGTAGATCTCGAAAGAGAGGGGATCTTACCCAATCTCACAGTCACGGGGCACACACACGGAGGACAAATCAGATTTCCGATTATTGGTGATATTCCATTTATTCTTCCACTTCGAGATAAGCGCTTCGAAAAAGGATGGTATAGCAGTCACAACATTTATGTCTCTTCTGGGGCAGGAGAATCCGGTACCCGAGCGAGATTATTAAATCCCCCTGAAATTGTTATGATTTCAATCAAAAGTCAGGACAAGTAATTGACAATGTCATGACAAAAGACTACATACGAAATACAAAATATTAAATATTATTTCTTATGGCCCATATTCAAATTCGTATCGATCATGAAGACAAACGAGAGGCTCAGGAAGTGCTCGATAAATTGGGACTCAATCTTTCGAATGCGATTAAACTCTTTCTCAAACAAGTGGTACAAGAGCAAAAAATCCCATTTGAAATCTCTGTGGCACATGAAGTTGAGCCACCGAAACCAACACCTGCTTCTGACTCATCTTCTTCATGGACCGGTTTTCAAAAGCACAAGATTGGCTAGAACAACTCAGCTCAGAAGCACAGTTTTTCCGAAAAGGGCTCTCTCCATCTCTTGATATATTTACCGAATTTTTAGACGCATTAGGCTCTCCTGATGAATTTTTTGAGTATCGTATCATCGTTGGAGGAACAGCCGGAAAGGGGACTGTCTGTCGACTAACGGAAGATGTATTGGTTCGATCCGGGAAAAAGGTTGCTCTAATGAGTTCCCCTCATATCCAAGTAGTCAATGAACGCATTCGATTGGGCGGAAAAATTATTTCCAAGAACGACTTCGCTGATGCCATTTTGGAAGTGAAAGAAATGGCCGAAAAGCTTGAGAAACGGGCGACTTATTATGAGACCTGTGTACTTGCCGGAATTTTAGCGGCGAAGAAATGGGGCGCAGAAATTTTAATTTGTGAAGTAGGTTGCGGGGGAGAAAAGGATGCCGTCAATGCCGTCCGAGGGAAACGGATCGCGGCACTTACGTTTATCGGAGACGATCATCGAGAAATTTTGGGCGGAACTTTAGAAAAAATCGCTGAGACAAAGGCGGGGATTTTCACAAAAGATTCGATTTTAAATC
>JBNKLH010000071.1:0-5959 GCA_050292255.1 Candidatus Altimarinota bacterium
CCATATACTCCAGGAGAGATAGCCGCTCTCGCGGGAAATGCAGATGTAGCCCTGCAGGTCGATGTAAATGGAAACCCGATCGGGAATAACATCCCAGGCGTCGATCAAATAGAACTGGCCAGCTTTATCACGAAATTTAATTTTGCATTAGACAAGGCCTTGCAGATTCCACAGATTCCAATTCCACAATTGGTGTCCTCTATGCCGACCTTCCCACAGATCCCAAAATTTGAGTTTGATTTCTCATTGCCGGCGATTGAGCTACCAACCTTGCCGTTACTTATCGAACCGCCAAGTATTCCCGATTTCCTCAGTCCGCTCCGAGCGATCGTAAGTGTGCCGAAAGGAATTTTGAAACTCTTCTGTATGTTAGTCGGAGGGATTATTCCGATCCCAGAGTATAAAGTGGCCTCACAAGTCGCTGAGATGACCAACCGAAACGTCTTGCTCTCAATGGACTTCGCGACACCCGCGTTAGCGCCACAGATCCCAAAAAAAGAAACAAAACCAATCCTCATCCAACCGACATTGGGTTACGTAACTATTTTGGAAACCTTGAATCAACAGATAGAACAGTTTGCGGATACCTTTGAGAATGTGACACAACAGATTGGCGACCTAAAGTCTGGACTCGATCCGGCTCCTCTCCAAATGCCAGGAGGAAGTGAATTGCAGATCAAAGCTCCGTCACAAGTCACGAGTGCACTCGGAAGTGCACAGAATCAAGTAAACAATTCTGTGAACACCGCGGGAACGGCCGTCTCAAATGGAACCAATGCCGCTCAACAATCCGTTAATCAAGGCGTTCAACGAGTAAATCAAAACATCACAGATCAGAAGGAATTACTCGATAAAGAAATCCAAACGGTAAGTCTGTACGATACTGTTCCAGATGCGGCGCCAGTGTCTTATGCAGCCACGCTTGAGCAAGCCGATCCGGTTGAAGCCCTCGCGCTCTTTGATGCGTATCTCGAAGACCACGGAGTCGCGGCGCAGGATTCATTACCACAGAGTGTGCTGGCAGCGGTGGATTATCTCTTCAAAAACAATACGAAATCTTCAACCGTTTCCGATCGTATTCGTGGATGGTTGGCATCGACCCAGACGATTATTATTCCGGAAGATTATCCAAGTGAGATCCCGGATGACTATGATTATTCAGATGATGAGGCGACAATGTCTGATCCACAGCCAGAGCCAAAGATGTACTATTTTGACTCAGCATCAAATCAAACAGAATCTATTACTCCGATTTCTCTCGAAGGAAAAACGTACACCTACACAGTGGCCGATCTCGATCGGGATGGAGAAGATGAGATTTTGTATGCTCTTGGGGCCGAACTCTATCTCAAACGACGTGTTGATCCAGCAAAAGTAATCGACGGACAAGAATATTTCTATCCGGATGTGTTGCGTTCTCGATATGGCGATGATGATCGAGAGGATTTCGTTTCCGAACCAGAACTCGCCGAATGGAGTTATGAAGACTTCACGGAAAAATTTTTCCCAGGATGGGAGCAGACCTATTCTGTTGATTCATTGGGAACAGATATTCAATTTTATCCGCCTTTCTCATCAGACATCAATTACTTCGAATGGATCTTGTCAGAGCGTCCAGATCAAGTGTTTGAACTAACGAAGGATGCTGATGAACGATATTCAAATGACTGGAAACGGATTGCATTCTTGGTTCGTCCGCCGATGAAAAAATACGAAGTGCGGCCAACCTCTTCAGTGGTCGCGAAAGTAAAAGGAAATCCTGTTTTATACGGTTCTCCAAAAGTAGCCGTGCCGATCTTAGAGCTCAGTGATTGTGAAGATTCAGATGTGATCAAACCTTTCTTTCCAACAGAAACTATTCTGGTCGCGGAAGATGATTCACGGATGCATGTCCAGACATTGCCACGAGAAGGGCAAGTCCAAGAAAGTCGTTGGATTGATCTCCGAGCGGGAGAAGAAACGGCCGTGGACTATGCGGAAGTATGTGTCATCAAAGGAGACGTTAAACATGTGGATTCAACGGTTCGAACAGAAAAATTTGAAGTCCAAAAAGACGACTATTTCTTCGACGGAATGCGATTAGAACTGGGGACAAAAGATGCTGTTACGCTTGAATTGTTCGATGGGACAGAGGTGGAAATCAATCCAGGAGAACACTATGAAATTCATACCTTCACGGATCGCGAGGAGATGATTTACTACTTCAAAAATCTCCCACACGGAAACCTATACGGATCATTTATTGGATATGGAGAAGACAAAGAAAGCTTCTCAACTTCGAAAATGTTGCACGATCCGCAACTCGGAGATGACATCATTCCTCCGGTGATTGAGATCGCAGAAGGGACAGATATTACTCGGTATTTATACGAACCCATCGAACTTGATGCCACGTCTTCGTATGATGATTTCGAGATCGCGCGTGTGTATTGGTTGGATAAAAACGGACGTACGATTATCGACTCTGAAAAATTCCCAACAGAAAGTCCTGAGAAATACCTCTTTATTTCTTTCCCAGCCAAAGAGCGACCAACGGAAATAGATCTTACTTTGGTCGTAGAAGATTTTGCGGGAAATGAGTCGAAAGAAGACATTCATATTTCTGTCATTCCACCACGACTCAAGCTCTGGGAAGTCTCCGAACGGGAAAACAAAGCCACGGGAAAGGTAGTAGAAGATATTGATGGCATAAAAATTAACTATCTCCGGGAACGAGACGGAGAAAAGAGTGCATTGGTTGAAACATCTGTTTCCGAAAATGGAGGAAATTTTTCTCTCGGAGGAATCACGGATGATGGAACGATTGAGATCTTTGAAGTGGATGAATCGGTCGCCAACCAGCTGGAAGCGATCAAAGAAGCAAAGCAACAAAAAGCGACCGAAGAAGGCGAGACTGAAACATATGAAGCTGTGGATCCCTTAGCTATGGTTCCGGCTGACTCTCGAAAGAAAATCGCAGAAGTAAAACCGAATGGACGCATCATCGTCATGGATGATGAGCATCATACAGAAGTAAAATTTGCGAGCGGAGAACAACCCTTCCGGATCCGTATGGTGAATCACAAAGATGAAACGGTGTTTTGGGAATATATGGTTTTTGATGGAGGAGGGGACGTGCAGGTGGATGAAGACTCTGAAGCATTCTCTCCAAATGCGTCTTCGAACTCTGTCCAAGTTTGGGATCGAAATCCAGAGGATGTTTATGTGTGGGAATCATTTCCAGCGACGAATGCTGATATGGCGGGAGCTGTGGCACTTGTTGATACAGAGAAAAATGAAACACTTGTGATCATCACTCCGGATGGAAATGTAAAACGTCTCCAGGACGGAGGCGCATATGCCCGGATCAAGGAAGCGAAGAGCGAATCAGATGCACTTGTATTTGAACTCATTGGAGCAGAGAAAAATATATTGTCCGAATTTTATATTCCCCCAAAAGGTCAGGTAAAAGTGACCGCCGAGGAAGAAGCGGCGAAAAAGGGAGAATAGGGGAGACGTTCCTTGGCTCTCGAAAGGCTCCAGAATAAGGTTTGCTTTGGGGAGTGTGTTTTACTTTCTTAAAAATGATTTGACAGAAATCAAAAAGTATGCATTATATAGAGTTGTGTTTTAATTCTTATGATACAACAAGTTCTCACAGATTTCGGTTTGAGCTCAAATGAGGTAAAAGTCTACCTGGCTCTTTTGCCTATGGCACGCGGGTGTTCTACGGCCATTGGGAATCGGGCTGATATGTCACGGAATACGGTTCGGAGTGTGGCGCAGGGATTGGTAAAGAAGGGACTGGCGCATGAGACATCTGAGGGTGGGACGAATTTTTATAAAGCAGAATCGCCAGAGAAGCTGATTTTTTTATTGGAACAGGAAAAAAATAAAGTACAGAAAAAAACTGAAGACATGAATCGAGCCCTCTCAAAATTAAAATCCATTCACAATCCTTCAACCGCTCTTCCAAAAGTTCGTTTTTTTGAAGGAATTGAGGGAATTAAAAAAGTGTATGAAGATACTCTTTTAGAGGGAGAAACTATTTTTGCATTTCACAATGTCGAATACATACACCCAGAACTCGAAACATTTCTCGCAAATGATTATGTTTTTCGAAGAAAAGATTCTGGGATCGAAGCATTTGTACTCGCTACTATGAGCCAGAAAAACTCAAACTATAAATATCTCGATGAAAAGTTCCTTCGTCAAACACAACTCTTTCCTGAAGATATGGCGCCACTCGAAACGGAAGTAAATGTCTATGGAAATAAAGTAGCCATATGCTCATACCAAGAAAATGAAATGTTCGGATTCATAGTTGAGAGTTCTGCTATTGCAAAGACAATAAAATCGGTTTTTGATTTTTGCTGGAAAATGACAAACTAAATTTAAACTTTTTGAAAAAGATAATATTCTTTTTCGTAGTTCTTTCCGATTTCCACGAGTAGCTCTTCATAAACTTCCTTTACTGCTGGGTTTTCAGTAATCAGTTGTGGTGTGATATCTTGACGATTTTCTTGAGAATATAATGGTTCTTGGCAGTTTATTTTTTCCAAACGAAAGGCTATTTCTTCCAGGAGCCAATCTTTAAGATTATTGTTTTCAATCCATTCTCGAGCTAATTCGCGAGATCTTTGTTTATTTAAACTATTTTTCTTTGATTGATAAAAATCTCCCTGCTTAAGATTTAGTCTGTATTCGTCAATTATGTAGTTTATATATTCAGGAGTGATTATTTCACGTGCACAAAAATCACCTTTTGAAGGCCGATCTAATATTGGATAACGAATAATATTTTGAACCCCCTTCAAATATTTTTCTCGATAGGAAAGAGCGAGAACGCTATAAAAATTTTTTAGATCTTCAAATTTGTGTATCTCCTCCTGAGTCGGTCTCATATTGAGAAAATCTGTTTTTACTGTATCAAAGAGAAATCTCCCTCCGGAGGACAACATTTTATCAATTCCGGATAAAAATTGAGCTAACTCAATTTCTGTTTTGCAATAAAATGTCGTATTCATTAACGACCATATTAAATCTATGTTTTTGAGATCTTTGGGAATACTATAAAAACTCGCTGAGAAAATATTTCTCTCAGGAATTCCAAATTGCCCTAAATTGTGCTGAGCGTCTGTTATTAGTTTCTCATTGATATCAAATCCATACACTTCACTAGAAATAACATCCAATGCCTTTTCGCCAAATTTTTCCGTCACAGCAACCAAAAATAGTTCAATTCCTCGTCCTTTTCCAATACCCAATTCTAAAAAACGAGAATCTTTTTCTGAAATAACCGATTTAAATATTTCCTTTTCTGTAGTATTGAAAGCTTCTTCATACCAATAATGAGAAAGGTCATGTGTCTCTATAACAGATTTTTGATCTCCTTTTAAATTTTCTGTTTTTGCAAAAGGTAATTTTCCTCTTAAAGATTCAAAAAAATTCATAAAATTTGATCTACAATTGAATTACTTCTAAACAAAAACTCAAAAATGTCAAAAATACTTCATTAAAATTTAATGAAAATGTTTTTCTTTTCTATCGATCTAAATACGACTGAATTGCTTTTTGGGTATACGGTTCTACAAATTCTGCATTCACGGCATCGAGAGGCGCCATCCACAAATATTTCGTAGCCTCTTCATTCAGTATTACACCGGTGTCTTTTGTCCTACAAATAAAATCAAAGAAAATAAAATGTTTATGATCCTGAAATCTTTTTTCAAAAATACATTCAAAAAATTCTAAAAACTCAACATCAAAAATATCTAAATTGGTCTCCTCTTTTATCTCTCGAGCGAGAGCGTCCTCTAGACGTTCTCCCAACTCCACATGTCCACCTGGAATAATATAGCGATCTCCCCATTTGGGAGATGACATCAAGAAAATTTTACCTTGAGGATTAAAGATGAGCCCTCCAACCGCTGGAAGAGGAAATGCAGAATATTCTCTCATGGAAATAATCTTTTCATAT
>JBNKLH010000072.1:0-5908 GCA_050292255.1 Candidatus Altimarinota bacterium
GATCTGTGGGGCTTGGGTTTATGGGATTGGCTGAGTATTTAGCGTGTCATGGGTATGCATACGATACGCCAGAAGCGCGAGAACATGTGAGCGAATTATTTGAAAAATACGCCTATGCAACGCTTGAAAATTCTTCCGATCTCGCGGTAGAAAGAGGGGCATACGAGCTCTTCGAGGGGAGTGATTGGTCGAAGGGAATCTTGATCGGACACGACAAAGACTGGTTTGCGAAAAACGCCAAAACCGATCGGGATTGGAATGGCCTTATTGAAAAAATCAAAAAGGACGGAGTGCGATTTGCCTACCACTTGGCACCGGCTCCAAACACGTCTACTTCTGGAGTAGTGGGGACGACAGCGGGACTCCTTCCGGTGTACAAAAAGTTCTTTGTGGAAACGAACGCTATCGCTCCAACGGTGACCGTGGCGCCAAACCTTTCTCAAGAAAACTTCTGGCACTACAAGGAATACCACAATCTTGACATGCCAGATGTGATCGATATGTTAGCAGAGATCTATCCGTGGATTGATCAGTCGATTTCTTTCGAATGGATGATGAATCCAGCCAAAACTTCTCCGGCCGATCTCTTTGGGTGGTACATGCGAGCCTGGAAAGCCGGGATCAAAACGGTCTACTACCTTCGATCGATGTCTGGGGATGCGCACGAGGTATGTGCAAGCTGTTCAGGATAGAACACATATATGACTTTTAACTCTTCTTCAAAAATGGAAAAAAATAAAATCTTTAACGCCGCCGGGGACGATTCCATCGCAAATCGAACCATTATCAAGGGAAACACGACAGGGCTTTTTAACCTCAATGACGTGAAATACAACTGGGCCAAAGCGATGTATCAGCTCATGATTGGGAACTTTTGGGTGCCAGAAAAAGTGGGGGGACTTCCGGATGACGCGATCATGTACAAAAATCTCGAGCCGGCAGAGCAACGAGCCTACAAAGGAACACTCTCGTTTCTCACCTTTCTCGACAGCTTGCAGACCGTGAACTTGCCAAATTTTTCGGACTACATCACCTCTCCGGAGGTGAACTTGCTCCTCGCGATTCAGTCTTTTCAAGAAGCGATCCACTCGCAGAGTTATGCCACTATTTTGGAAACAGTTGTGGATGCCAAAGAACGAGAGGAAATCTACTATTTTTGGCGAGATGACAAAGTGTTGCTTGAACGAAATAAATACATTGGAGATCTTTATCAAAGCTTTATCGACGAACCAAATGACCGAAACTTTTTCCGAGCGATGGTCGCGAACTTCTTGCTTGAAGGACTCTATTTCTACAACGGATTCGCGTTCTTTGACACGCTTGTCTACAACACCAAAATGCTCGCTACCGGACGGATGATCAACTATATCCGACGTGATGAGCTCAGTCATGTGGTGCTTTTTGTAAATATTTTGAAAGAGATCCGAAAAGAATTCCCCGACATGTTTGACGAAAAAATGCTTCGGGAAATGGTCCGAACCGCGGTCGATCAGGAAATCAACTGGACGCATCACATCCTTGGAAACGAGATCCCAGGGATTTCTAAGCAATCCACAGAACAGTACACAAAATACTTGGCCAATGAACGATTGGCGATGCTCAAGCTGGATCCAGAATATCCAGAAGTGACCAAAAATCCGTACAAACACTTGGAAGCGATGGCGGATAACAATGGGGAAAAAACGAACTTTTTCGAATCAACGGTGACCAACTATACTCAATCAAGCTCCATGAAAGGGAGCTGGGATTTCTAAAACATCGGTTGAAAAGGTATAAAAAAAAGCCCCGTGAAGGGGCTTTTTTTAGTTAGTGCTTTTTTGATCGTTAAGTTGTTCATTTACAACTTCTTTGGCGGCCTCTTCAAAGATTTCTCCTGTGTTCGGTGGAGCTACGGGAGGAGCAAATATTGCTCCGAATTTTTGTAATACGAAATCTCTTGCCATTTTTAGGTTTAAGACCCCATTTTTTTTCAGAGTTTTTTTTGCAATTTCAACCTGAGACTTTTTGAGCTCTTTCTCATATAGAGCTTTCTCTTCTGCCGCAGTCAGAGGCTTCTTTTTTTCCCCTCCTTCTCCGTAATCTTGAATAACGGTTATTCCTGCCATGGTAGAAATGAATTAAATTTTTAAAATTTCTAAATCCCCAAATGTTTTTTAAGAATTGTTTGGCAATATGTCAAGTATTTTTTATTTCCCCTTTCTTCCTCTCGAAAGAATTTGCCAAAATCCTCATCCTGACTATGCTCAAGATCCAAAAGTTTGAATATATAATGCATGAAATTACCTGAATTATTGATGCCAGCCGGTTCTCTCGAAAAAGCGTATACCGCCTTTCGATACGGAGCTGATGCTATTTTTTGTGGATGTCCGATGTTTTCCCTTCGGACTCGAGAAAATAACTTTACCGAAGCGAACATCGCTGAAATCGTAGAGTTTGCTCACGAAAATGGGAAAAAGGTCTACATCACGGTGAATGCCTATCCGCATCAGTTTTCTATTCCGGCGTTTGAGAAGCATTTAGCGTTCCTCGAAACGGTGAAACCGGATGGAATCATCTTTGCCGATTGGGGGATTTTGGCTATGGCGAAAGAGTTTTGTCCAAGTATTGACCTGCATTTATCGGTTCAAACTTCTACGATGAACGTGCCGGCGATCAAGCAATGGCAAGACTTGGGTGTGACGCGGATCATTACCGCGAGGGAAATGGCGATCGCCGAAGTGGCGCAAATTCACAAATTGGTGCCCGATATGGAGATTGAGTACTTCGTACACGGAAGTGTTTGTATGGCGTATTCCGGACGATGTCTGCTCTCAAATTTCACAGGAGGACGAGATGCCAATCGTGGAACCTGCAATCATACCTGCCGATGGAATTATCGCGTGCGAGATGAAGACGGTCATGAGGTAGATGCTTCTGATCATTTTAAATCTCCGTGTGGAGATTGTTCGGGCGGCGAAGCAAAGTCTATTCGGGATTTTGAGAACGCTTCATTGATCGAGGAAGAAGAACGACAAGGGGAATTGATTCCAATCGAAGAAGATTTCCACGGGACTCATATCATGAGTTCTCGCGATATGTGTATGATCGAACATATGAAAGAAATCATGGATGCGGGAGTTGTATCCTTGAAAGTCGAAGGACGAAATAAAACGGCTTATTATGTCGCGTGTGTAGCGCGAGCATACCGAAAGGCGTTGGATGATATTGCCGCCGGGAAAGACTTTGATCCGTCTCTCTGGAATGAAGTACAAGCAACGGCAAACCGTGGATTTTTCCCAGGATTTTTACATGGAAAACCAGTGAAAGGAGATATCCAATACGAAGCCAACCGTTCAGATTCGACCAAAGCGTACTGTGGAGCGGTTCAAAAATGGGAAAACGGACGGATTGAAATCTTGGTCAAAAATCGGATCTCTCAAGGAGAAAAGATTGATATTGTGATGCCGCGGATCGAAGATGATTTTTCGATTACGGCAGAAGATTTGATGTTTGGGGAGGAGTCTGTGGAGGCGTTACACGGAGGAAACGTAAATCAGATTGCTTCGATTAAATGTGAAAAAGAAATTCCGGCCGGTGTTTTCTTGCGGAAGAGTCGGGAGCTATTAAAAATTGGGAAATAAAAAAAGAACTCTTCCTGGGACCTGAATCATAACTCGAATAAAATGAGTGATAAAGGAGGGAAGAGTTCAAGGTGGGGGACCACCCCGATAAAATTCTCGTAGCCTTGCTTGGGAAATCTTTTTAACCGCGGATCCATTCGGCGTCCTGGGTGTAGTAACGACGATTTTACAAAAGAGTAAAGAAGTGTATACTACGGACAGTTTTTGGTTTAAACAGAAGAACTTTTGGAAGGAAACCTTTCGAAAGTTTTTTTGTTTGTACCGTGAAACGGCTTTGAGAAGGTCTCGTAATTAATGCGGGATCTTGAATCAAGGTCGCTTCAACTTGGTACTTCTCGGTTTCACGGTGCATCACAATGGGAGGTTAGGCCCAAGGGACGACATCGCAAAGCAGAGAGAATCTGAATTCAGAAAGAAGAGAGTACGGACCTTCTGTACTCAGAACCTCTCTGCGGTGAATAATGGTGTGAAAGATCTATTTTTGTTTTGTATCCACAAGCGTGAAGCTGAGAGTGGATGGGGTGAACACCGAGACGGAGGGTTGGTATATTGATTTCTGCCCTGCCGCCTCTGAAGTGTTCAAGGCATCTTAACCCCCACACCAAATATTGTCAAAACTTTTTTTGACTTTTTCTAAAAAATCACCAATGGGCTTATTATCAGTGACTTTTGAGACACAAAAAAGAGGCCCTCAAGACCTCCTTTTCTATTTAAAAACGTAGAAAAACCTAGAAACTCACCTCGATTTTCCAGAGTCCGTGGAGGTTACAGTACTCTCGTACCGTCATTTTTTTGGCATCTGTACAAAATGAGGCTGCTGGCTTCTGTCCTGGTTTGAGATCTTGACGGTAGTCTTTTCCGTCTTCTGTGATCATATCGATCCACTCAATATAATGCGCATCTTCCATTGGATGCTCTACTTCTCCGATGAAGACGTCGATTCCTGTGGCGGTTTGAGTCACCACCGGCATATGTTTTTCAAGAGCAACATTTTCCTGTGTGTTTTCAGATATCAACATCATTGGTTTTCCACAACAAGACATTTCTCCAGTTCCGGCATGGACGAAGTTCACCATATTGCCACATACATTGCATTTATGAATCTGATTTACGGTATTCATGGTATAAAAAAGGGTTAAGAATTTTTAATGGGGAGTATCCATCCTAAGACAAATGAAAAAAGAATGCCAAGTTTTTTCCAATCTATCGGCATTGAGGAAGAATCGGACTCCATTCAAAACAATTTCGTTGTGGAGACGAAGTCGGAACAGAAGTTGGTTTGTTATGGATTCGATGATGGATCACCGCCGAGAGCTTTTTTGGTTCTTTTTTGGCGGGCAAAAAAGAACGAAGAGATCCGTACGTAATGTTGATTAGGATCAGAAGATCTGCTACCTTCTGCAGGATTTTTACGGAACACAAATGAATCTTTTTACCGTTCAGAAAAAAGCAAAAGACAGCAAAGCCCGAGCTGGAACCATTCATACTCCACACGGAGATCTCCCCACTCCGGCTCTCATGATCGTCGGGACCAAAGCAAATGTAAAAAACATGACCCCAGAGGATCTCAAAGAATGTCAGGTTCCTGTTGTGCTTTGTAACACCTATCACCTCTTTCTCTATCCAGGAGAAGATCGGATCGCAGAAATGGGCGGATTGGCAAAGTTTATGAGCTGGGACGGGCCGACCTTTACTGATTCGGGAGGATTCCAAGTGTTTTCTATGGGACTGGGGAGCGACGCCAATGAAATCAAAGGACGATATCGCCGACATACGAATAAACAAATGTTGAAAATCACGGAAGAAGGAGCCTTGTTCAAAAGCTATCGAACGGGAGAAATGCATCTCCTGACCGCCGAAAAATCCATTCAGACGCAACACAAAATCGGAGCCGACTTGATCGTCGCCTTTGATGAATGTACGCCGCTACACGTCGATAAAAATTACACACGTCGATCTATGGAAATGACTCACCGATGGCTCGATCGATCCATTGCTGAGCACAAAAAACTCGGCGGACCTCAAGCGCTCTACGGAGTGATACAGGGAGGATTTTATGATGATCTGCGGGAGGTTTCGGTGGATTATATTTTGAAAGCGGACACCCCAGGAATCTGTATCGGAGGAAGCCTTGGGACAAATAAAGAGGAAATGCATGGTCTGACTCGTCATGTCATGGACCGACTCGGTGGAGTAGAAAAACCCGTTCATCTCCTCGGAATTGGAGATTTGGATGATCTCATTCAGGGAGTAGAGCAAGGAATCGACACATTTGACTGCGTAACACC
>JBNKLH010000073.1:0-5875 GCA_050292255.1 Candidatus Altimarinota bacterium
GATGAAAACTGTTCTCTGGCGGGACTAGATCTCAATCAAAAAATCATTCGATCAGGGACGGTGCTGGTGAATGAGTAGTTTTATTTTCTCTTGGTCACTGGAGTCAAATAGAAAACTTTGTCGTTCTTTTTTTCCTGCAAAAAAAGAACCAAAAAAGCTCTCGGCGGTATTCCAAAATCGAAATCTCTCACGAAAAAATTTCTGTTCTCGCCAAAACTCCCCCTCAACAAGCTCGGGGTCAAACACGTTGGCTTCACGACGAAATTCTTTCGACAGATGTCCGATTTTTCCATAATGCCGAAAATATATACGATTCTTTTTGCAAGACTTCGGTTGTATAGTGTATTTGTAATTTCTGAGTATCTGTGCTATAATCGCACGATAATTTTTGTAAAAATGAATAAATTCAAAAAGTTCATCTCGCCGACTTCTCGACCCTCAAAGGACTTTGATCCAGGAAGTGTTCTCTTTTCTTGGCAGGCACTGGATTATCATCCGCACTCTCGTGGGTGGCTTTGGTATGTGGTCTTTGTTCTCATCATCTTTGGAGGAGCCGGATGGTCTATCTATGCAGATCCAAAATGGGGATGGACGACAGCGGTGGTGATTTTTTTAGCTGCGGCATTGTATTTTTGGGTTCATCGAAAAGGTGATGAAGTTCACGAAATAAATGTTTGTGAACATGGGATTTTTATTGATCGACAGTTCCTTTCGCTTGAACAAGTAGCGGGATACTGGTTTGTGTACGATGAAACGGTTTCAATCGTAAATATCGAACTCAAAGGAGACAAGGGACAAAAAATTTCTCTCCAAATGGGAGAACAGACACCGGATTTTTTCCGAGAAAATTTTGAACGAATGGGGATTGAAGAAATTCCGGATAAAAAAGAATCGCTGGTTGATCTTTGGATTCGTGCACTCAAGCTTTAGTTTTCAATGAAAAATTTTTCTTCTCATAGACATTTTCCTTCTGCGTTTCCTCTACGAAACGGAGGGATTTTTGTCTGGAAGAATGTTGAAAAAAAAGAAAAAGGACCACAACTGACCGATTTTGAGTACGCAAAAAATATCGCAGAAGTGGGAACGAAAACCAGTGTGGATTTGGTAAAACTCGATACAGAAATTTCGACATCTCTCGAAATGAAGGAGAAGATCCAGAAAATGGAGGGCTTCTCAAAGTTAGTACATAAAAAAATCAACGAAAAATATTCAGCGAAACAATTAAAATCTTTGACGCCAGAACAGTTAAAGGTTGAGATGGAAGAGCTCGCAGAACGTTTTGAGAAAGATACAGATATTTCTGATTATTGGAATCAACGAGGCATGGATATGCTTCTTCCTCGTGATTGGAATCAATGGTTGGGATTGTCTGGAGCTATTGGGTTTGGAGTGGCTGTCGCGGGAGAAGGAAATAGTGCAGGATTATTTCCTACGGGAAGCGCTGCAGGGAGGAATAAACTGTTGAAGGGAATTTCATGGGGAGTTATTGCCGCTGTAGCGACTCATCCTTTGGTTATGAATGGTCTGGCTCTTGGACTTCGAAAAGCAGGGAAACATATTGCTTACCCAGCATTGTCAGTTTTTTCTCGAGCCGTGAATAAAGTTTCTTTTGAATCAGGTGAAATCTTTAAAGACCCAATTGGTTCGGTAAAAGAAATTCTAACAGGGAAAGATGCTTTTATGCAGAAGCATGAAAAAGAAGTTTTGAATTTTTCTTCGGGAAATGCTGAAGCGATTGAGAAATATGCCGGAAAAGATATTCAGGGATGGCAGAAAGATATTGTGAGTTATAAAGCCGCAAAATCAGATGCAGAAAAAGATTCGATCGCTTCTACTTTGATCCCACAGACAGCAGAGTTTGTGGTCAAGAGTATGCCACAATTTCTCTCAGGAGAAGAATCTGTCAAAGTCGTGCAGGCCATTGAATCTGGAAATGCAGATGCAGAAAGTCTCAGCCGGTATTCAGCCATGATTTTTTCGGGGAATTATTTTGAGTTCTTTCTCAAAGAAGCCGCCCCTCGCCATAAAAAACAGTTTTTGGACGCATTTGAAAAACAACGAAAAGAGCTTACACGAGGTCAAGAATATTCGGTTGCTGATTTGAAAAATAAGTTTTCCGGAATCGATGGAAAAGGTTTGTATTTCAAGCATATAAAAGAAAAAACCGGTATCCGAAAAGCTCTTTCAAAACCAGGAAGTGCCGTTTTGGCACTCTATTTGTCTATTTGGGGAGTGATGCGATTTGTTATGGGAGCCTCAAATACGGTATTTAACCGTGGTTGGTGGGGAGAGAAGTTTAATTCAAAAGCATTGAAGAAAGCCGGAAGACTGGGATCTTCTATCATTTTCCCGATCAAGATGGTCGATAAAATGATTAAAAAGGCCAACACAAAAAATATTTTGAAACAGGCGACCTATCACAAAGAAAAAGGGATTGAAGTCGGATTATTGAAAGAAGAAGAAGCAAAAAGATGGAAAGGCGCACTCTCTGATGCGGAAGATAAAAAGGAATTTGTAAAAAAATATAAAGCCTTACTAAAGGGAGAAAAAGGTATGAAAAAAACAGTAGGGGATATTGATATAGAAGAGTTGAAATCTTGTTTGCCAGCGAAGGTGCGAGAGAAATTATATCCAGAGAAAAAAGAGGGATAATCAGTATTATTATCATTGATTTTTCACTGTATTTGTGGTAGAATATCCAGAATATTTTGCATGCAATTCATGAAAAAATGGTTTTCAGTTCGGATGTGGATCCCCGTAACACTCGGAATCCTAACGTTATTTCCGCTTGTTGGAGGTGATATGGTATATGCGGCAGGGGCTTTTGGAGATTCTGATGCTCTGAAAGGTTTAGCCGAAATTGCATCGGTAGTGATCAATATTTTTACCTTCCTTGCGTTGGTAGTAATGAATTTCTTTAGTGATTTGATTGGGACGGATTTCATCACAGGAGATCAGGCAATGAATGCAATCAAGCCAATGTGGATTATTGTCCGAAACTTGGTGAATGTGATGTTTGTGGTGATGTTGGTCTTTTTGGCTTTCTCAAATCTTTTCTCCTCTATTGCGGGAGAAGGGGGAGGAAACTGGACCATTAAAGATAAATTGCCAAAGATTATTATTTCGCTTGTAGCGATTAACTTTTCGTTGCTTGGATTTCGATTAATCATTGATGCGATTCATGTAGGAACTGTTGCGATTTTGGGGATTGCAGATCATAAGCTTGAGGGAGAAGATCAATCTGCCCTTGGAGGATTTAAGGATGAAAGAACATGGGTCAAACTTTCAGATGAAGAGGCAAATACTATTTCTTCTAAAACATCAGATTTTGTTGTTACAGACGATGTGCAGTCTGGGAATTCATGTACTACTCAATACCAACGATATGTTCGTGAACATGCTAGTTTTAAAGGGGAAATTGTCGTGGATGTTCCAGATACGACTGACAACACAGGGAACAAAACCTATGCGTGTCGAACCTTTATGGCACAGATTAATAATACGTTCTGTCCAGAATGGAAAACCTATCAGAAAGATGGGGACCTCAGTGCGGCAGGAACACAAGAAGAAAAGGATAAAATCAATGCTACTCGGGCTTCAAAAATGGAAACTGATAATGAGTGTATGTTTATGATTAATCCAAATAAACTTGCTTCAGAAACTATTTTGGGAGCGAAAAATGAACCCGGACAAAACCTCTTTATGGCCTTTGGAACGGTATTCATGCATTTGGAAAAACTCCCTGCATTGGCGGCACATTTGGGGTCGTTAGATGGAGTATTGCTCAATACGTTATTTTCCGCACTTATGTCGATCATGTTTTTGGTCGCACTTGTAGCGGTGTTTCTTGCATTGCTTGGACGAGTCGTGGTCCTTTGGGTTGCCTTGGTATTCTCTCCGGTCATTGTGGCGGCGAAAGTGATGGATCTGTCAGGAAGTGCTGGTGACTTAGAAAACACAATCGTGACCTCTATTGTTATGCCGTTGAAAATTGCGGCAGCTTTTGCGGTAGGATTTGTGATGTTGTCGGCTATGGTGACTATTTCTCCTGGGATGACAGGGGGGGAAAGTACCTTCTGGTTTGGGGCGGCGTTGTCTCAAATGGGACAAGATGAATATTCTATCTTGTGGCAGATTGCGACGGTATTTCTTTTCTGGAAAGCGGCCAAATGGTCAGTGGAAGGAAATATGGCAGAATTTATTACGAGCAAAATCTTTGAAGGGGCTCAGAGTTTGGGAGGAGCAGCCGCTCGTGCGGCTACGATCGATCGTCCTATCTTTGGTGCGAAAACGGGAGAGGGAAAATCTCTTTCTACCTTGCTTCGATTGCCAGAGGCTGTGGTTGCCGCTCAGAAGTCAAAAATGAACCAACAATATAGTGACTTGTATAAGGGAGTTCAGGAGGCTTTAGGTTTTGAAGATAAAAACTTTGGTTCAAAGAAAGAACTTTCACAGAAACTTATTGATTGGAAAAATGATAAAATTGGAGGAAGTATCAAACTACTGGCTCCAGCTATAGAGGGATTGAAGACAAATCAAATAGCGCTTGCTTCGAACGCAAA
Organism: Candidatus Altimarinota bacterium; assembly: GCA_050292255.1. Taxonomy (GTDB): domain Bacteria; phylum Patescibacteriota; class Gracilibacteria; order UBA4473; family UBA4473; genus JBNKLH01. Next base: position 4,563 of record JBNKLH010000073.1, read on the forward strand.
AGCATTGTTGGCACTTCCGGCTTTTTCAAATATGAATGCACAGGAAAAAGCACGACTTACTAAATTGTCTGATAATCCGGCCATGTTTACGCAAGAACTTGGAAAATTCTTTGATCAAACTGGTAAATCATATGGGGATAAAATTCGAAATCTTTCTCCGAAAGAAGAATCTACAACACCAGAAAAACAAACAACCGGTGGAGAAGGGAAGAAAACTGTTGTGGAGGGTAAAAAGATTGGAGCAGAAGGAGGAACTATGTACGAAGCTTCACAACTTACAGGTAGTGAAAAAAGGCTTGAAGGAGTTACTATTACGGATGACCAGTTTGATAAATTTGCGGCAGCCAATGGTAAAACTTCGGCTCAAGATAAAGCCACTCTTGCTAAAACAATGGCAGATGAAGGAGCTAAATTCCAAAATATATCCAAAGAAAAAGGTACTAATGCAGAAGGAAAGTCTCAAGGATTTTTCTTCACTGATCGTCGAGGGAATTATATTGATATTGGAGCGACATTGTCAGGTGCAGCGAATAAAGGCGAAGTTGAAAATATTATTAATAATAACGTGCAAGCAAGCTATGGAAAGATGGAGAATGAAGAAGATAAAACCGCTGTTATCAACAAACTTAATGCAGTATTGGCGACAAATCCTGAGAAAAAATTTACAGTTGAACCTGGTGGAAATGGTGAATTAACAGTAAAAGAAGGATAAATAGAATTCGCTTTTTAAAAAGAAACCCATCTACGGATGGGTTTTTTTTATATTTATAAATATTGCTAAATATAATATTTTTTGGTAATGGTCTAGTTGAAATACCACTCTAAATCTGTTTTTTGAGTGTTATTTATGGTATAATTGCTGGATTCTAACACATGGAATTGTATCTATTTGATCGGCATTCAAGCCAAATGAAAGGAAAATTTATTTTCCTTCACAAAGCTGAATCTTCTCGTTCTTCATCAGAAGGGCAACGATCATCTGTGTCTCGCTCAGAACGTGCTCAGGAAAAAATAGATCAATCTCTCAAAAATCCGCTTCGGTTTTCTGTTCGAGATATCCGATTTATGGAGGAAAATTTTGACCAATTAACTCCAGAACAAAAACGAAAATTTCGAGATATCGTGGGGTATTATGTGAGTCTTTCTCAAGAGCAGGCCGTTGGAAATCTCCCTCCTCGGGTGCTGGAACGAATTTCATCCTCTGGACGATTGCGAAAATTGATTCCGGCGAAGATGCGGGAAGCAAGTATGACAAGGCGATCAGTTACTATGAGCAGGCGCTGGCGAGTGTCCTCAAGACCTACGGTGAGGAC